>NZ_JBHNSQ010000027.1:0-105351 GCF_059085665.1 Actinotignum sp. usb-actsch-213 | reverse complement strand
CGGCGGCGCTCGCACGGAGGTGGTGCGCCCGTGAATCGCCCTATCCGCCAGCTCGTCGCGGTCCTCGCGGTCATGTTTTTAGGTTTGGCCGGCTCCACCACCGCGATCCAGTTCTTCCAGGCCGCCAGCCTGAATGCCAACGCGTGGAATGTGCGTACGCTCTACCGCGAATACGGCACCCAGCGCGGTCCCATTATCGTGGCCGGGGACTCCATCGTCTCCTCCCAACCCATCGACGATGCTTATAACTACCTGCGTGTTTACGAGCGCCCGGAGATCTACTCGAACCTCACCGGCTACTACTCCATCGCCCATAACTCGATGACGGGCTTGGAACGCGCCATGAACCCGGTCCTGGGCGGCTCGGATTCCTCCCTGGCCGGTCAACGTATCGAAGAGCTCATTACCGGCTCCCAGCCCCAGGGCGGGGGCGTTGAGCTCACTATCGATCCCCAGCTCCAGGAGGCCGCAGCCGCCGCGCTGGGTAACCAGCGCGGCGCCGTCGTCGTACTTAATTCCCGCACCGGAGATATTCTGGCGCAGGTCTCCACCCCCGGATTCGATCCGAACGGAGTGGCCACGCACGATACCGCGGCCGCGCGCGAGAACTATCAGGCCCTCGAAACCGATCCCGCCAAGCCGCTGATCGACCGGGCTACCGGAGGGGACCAGTACGCTCCCGGCTCGTCTTTCAAGCTGCTCACCGCCACCGCGATGATTGAGAACCTCGGGCTGAACCCCGATTCGCCGGTGGAGGCCCCCCGCACCTTCGTGCCGCCGGGGACCACCCACGATATGTGGAATCCGGGGCAGGCTGCCTGCGGGGACGGCTCCGGGAAAGTCACGCTCACCGAGGCTTTCGCACAATCGTGCAATACGCCGTTCGCGATTGGCGGGATTGCGGTGGGCCCGGAAAAGATGGTCGCGCAGGCCGAAAAATTCGGTTTCAATAGCGAACTGGCCACCCCGCTGCCGGTATCCGCGTCGCGTTTCCCCGCCCCCGCCGATGCCGCGGCGCTCGCCATGGATTCCATCGGCCAACGCGATATTCGGGTCACCCCGATGCAGATGGCGATGGTCGGGGCGGCAATCGCTAATGACGGCGTCGTCATGAAACCGAATCTGGTGCGCCGCACCCTCACCGCGGATCTCGAACCCGTGAGCGAAAGCGAACCGGAAGTGCTCTCCCGCGCAATGAGCCAGCAAACCGCGAGCTATATGCACCAGATGATGGTCAATGAGGTCAAGAACGGCACCGGGTATCTTTTCACCCTCCCCGGGATTGAAACCTCCGGGAAAACCGGTACCGCGGAAATCACGAATGATATCCCCCCGCACGCGTGGTTTGTGGGGAATGCGACCATCGGGGACACGGCCTATACCGTGGCCGTCGTGGTCGAAAATTCGGGCAATGCCGTGTGGGATGGCGACGGTGGCTCCGTTGCCGCACCGCTTGCCCGCACAGTACTTGAAGCTAAGGTGAACTAAGCAGATGCTCAGCAGAAAGGTGACGCGACGTGAATGATATCCCCCGCGTACTCGGCAACCGCTACCAGGTGGGCGAGATCATCGGTCGAGGCGGTATGGCCGAGGTACATCTCGGCTACGACACCCGCCTCTCACGCACGGTAGCGATTAAGATCCTGCGCACCGACCTGGCGCAGGATGCCACCTTCCTGGCCCGTTTCCGGCGTGAAGCGCAATCAGCGGCCGCGCTCAATCACCCCTCCATCGTGTCCGTGTATGACACCGGTGAGGAAACCGTGACCTCTACGGGCGGTACCGAGCTGGCGTTGCCCTATATCGTCATGGAGTACGTCAAGGGCCGCACCGTGGCTTCCCTACTGCACGGTGGGGATCCGGTGCCCATCGGGGAGGCCGTGCAGATTGTGGTGGGGGTGCTCTCCGCGCTGGAATACTCCCATCACGAGGGCATCATTCACCGCGATATCAAGCCGGGCAATATTATGCTCACCACCGGCGGCAAGGTGAAGGTCATGGACTTCGGGATCGCCCGCGCGATTGCCGATTCCGCTGCCACGATGACGCAGACCAATTCCGTGGTGGGCACCGCCCAGTATCTCTCCCCCGAGCAGGCGCGCGGGGAAGTGGTGGATGCGCGCTCGGACCTGTATTCCACCGGCTGCGTGCTCTACGAACTCCTCACCGGGCGCCCGCCTTTCGTGGGCGATAGCGCGGTGGCAGTGGCCTACCAGCATGTTTCCGAAACCCCGAAGCCGGCTTCCCAGATCGCTTCCGATATTCCGGATGCTATTGACCGCGTTGTCATGAAATCCCTGGCGAAGAGCCGCGAGGACCGCTACCAGGACGCCGCAGAATTCCGCGCGGACCTGCTGGCAGCGGCGCGCGGGGAAGGCGTGGACGCCCCGGCGGTTACCTCCTGGAATGCTTACGGGGCGGGGGCGATTGCCGGTGCCGGTATTGGTGCAGCCGGCGTTGCCGGTGCCGCGGGTGCTGGTGCCGCGGGGGCGAATGCCGCGACGGCTGCCACTCAGGCATATTCGGCCGCGAACACGCGCCCCGCTTCCACTACTGCTTATCCCACCGCGACTGCCAGGAGCGCCGGTGGTGCCGCGGGCGGTGCCGGTGCGGGTGCGATGTCTAGTACGACGGCGCAGCCGGGCGGCGCGCCCACCTACCCGGGTGGGTACCCGACGGGCGCCTACCCCGGGGCTTACCCCACGGGCAGCTACCCCACCGGGAGCTATCCGGGCTATGACCCAACGGCCACCGGGGCACAACCGCCGGTAAAGAAGAAGTCCGGTGCGCCTTTCATCTGGGGCGGGGTGGTTTTGCTTGTTATTGCCCTGGGGATTCTCGGCTGGTTCTTCCTATCCGGGCGGGGCGACTCCGCCGAACCGCAACCCACCGAAACCGCGGTGGCGCAGGTGGCGATCCCCGATATGGTGGGGTGGACCGAGGTGCAGGCCAGCCAGCAGCTGACTAGCTTGGGCCTGGAGTTCGTGCGCGGTACGGATGTAGCCAGCGATACCGTGGACAAGGGGCTGGTCGTGTCCTCTAATCCGGCGATGCGGAGCACCGTGGATGTGGGCAGCCGGGTGACCTTGCACTTCTCCTCCGGTCCATCCGCCGTGCAGGTTCCCGATGTGGTGGGGATGAGCACGGATCAAGCCTCCCAGGCGCTGCGCGCGGCGGGGCTGACCGTGGGCGGCATGGAGCAGGTCAACGACCCGAGCGAGGACCGCGACCGGGTGGTATCCACCAGCCCTAATGTGGGTGAAAGCGTGAAGCCAGGCAGCACCGTGAAACTACAGGTGGCCAGCGGCAATGTGGCAGTTCCGGATGTACGCGGAATGAGCGTGGATGAGGCGCGGGCGGCGCTGCGCGATGCGCGCCTCACGGTTGTGGGCCAAAGCGAGCAGGAAGTCACCGATCCGGCGAAGGTCGGTAAGGTCGTGGATGCGAGCATCGCCCCGGGCACCGTGGTGCAACGCGATACCGAGATGCGTATTACCGTGGGCATCGCCCCGGCACCCACTCCCACCCCGAGCACCCCGCCCGCAGGCTCAGGTTCCGGCGGCTCCGGCTCGGGCGGATCGGGAGGCTCCGGCGGATCGGGCGGCGGTGCCCATCCCAATCCCGCACCCACCGGCCAGGGGAACGGGTAAGTAGCTAGCCAAGTTCCGCGAACTTAGCCCGCATCGCATGTTTTTCTGTGATGCGGGCTTTCGCGTTCTATCCATTTACTTAAGATTTCAGTAGAGGGCCCACACCAGGGTGCAAATCTACGCACCATTTTGGCCCGATTTCTGCTCTGAGTTTGCGCTACGCGCCCCCGACCGTCCGGAATTTGCACTATGTTTGCCCGCTGGAGCATCGCTGCCCCGCGGCCGGCGGGGCGTGAGTGCGCAAGCCGGCGCGGCGGGGTGTTTTTTCCGGGATGTACTGCGGATGTCGTACATGCGAAGTACACCCAGGAAAACACATGGCCCCTCCCCAGGTGCTGGTGAGGCGCCCGAGGTAGATGTAAAACTATTGCCGAACAAAGTGGTACTCCAGAACAGAAAATCGGCCGTTGGCTGTAGCTCCAGTACCACTTTGTTTCCAGGGGCGGGCTACTGGCTGATGGTGGTGTCCTGCGGGCGGAACACGGTATTCACCCAGGGGAAAACCCACTCAAAGAGCGCGAAAACAATCGCGGCGATGATGATGAGGGCCTCGATGACCTTCAGCCACGTCGGGCCGGGCAGGTGCCGCCAAATAAATCCGTACATTGTGTGCTCCGTTTCTTCTTCATGTATGTCTACTAGCCTCGCGGCCAACCGGCCGCCTACTTCGCCAGCTCTGCCGGGGCGCCCTCGGCGGCGTCGACCCAATGATCGAGGGTGGCGTAGGTGATCCAGCGATCGCTGGACACAAAGGGCGGATGGCAGGTGGTGATGGTGAGGATGCGCTGGGTGGGTGCCTCCTCCGGCTTATTCGGCACCGGGGCCAGTACGCCCACCTGGGTGGGCGGTACAACCTCGTGCTCACTCACTTTGTAAACGTAGTAGGCGTTCTTCGTTTGTACGATGATGGGGTCGCCGGGCTGAAGCTCGGGCACATCGCGCATGGCCGCGCCGTAGGTTTGGCGGTGCGCGGTGATCGCGTAATTGCCGACCTCGCCCACGTACTGGGTATCCGGGTAATGCCCGAAGCTCCCGGTATCCACCACGGCTTCCAAGTCCACGCCGTATTTGACGGTGTAGCGCCAGTCGGCACCGAAGCGCGGGATGTAAATAATGCCTTCCAGGTCACCCGTACGATTCACGTGATCCGCGGCCGGCGGGGCATCCGTGCGCGGGGTCCCTACCTTAGTGGCCCCCCGCGGATCACCCCATTGCTTATTGACGTTCTCGATCTGCTGGGCCTGATCGCGGTTCGCGCCCAGGTCAGTCCAGTACACCTGCCACACGATGAAGAGGCCCACCACAATACCTGCGGTAATGAGCAGCTCTCCGATCACGCCAATAATGGCGTTGAGGATGCCGCCGCGGCGCCGCGCGGGTGCGGCCGGTCGAGTTGCGGTGACGGTGGCGGTGGCGGCCTGAGCGGGAAGCTGCGCCGTCGTACCTGCACCGGCGGTAGCAGGGCGGTACCGCCCCACAGCTTCGTGCCGCGGAGCGCGAGTGGCGTTCCCTTCCGCCGCACGCTTTCCCGCACGGCGCCCCCGTTCGGGCTGCTGTTCGCGCATAGTCTCACCTTCCACTGCCACCGGATTCGTACTAGAAACAGAATAGTGGTTCCGGCTCGAAAAATGCGGTGAGATAACTCCCCTCATTTTTTACGACGACGCCGCCACTGCGCCCGCGCGCTACCCGCCAGCGGCCGTGCACATGGCCCCGCGCCGGCTTTTGTGAAAAAATACCAGAGGAATCGGGCGATGCAGCGCGCCACCGGGCGCGTTACTTCGTTAGGCTTAGGGGCGGAAGGAACCGCGGAAGGTAGAACATGACAGATCAACAGTACGACGAACCCGAACTTTCGGAAGCCGCCGGCAACGCTGCCCCGGCTCGGAAGTCGCGCAAAAGCGCTGCTCCCTCGGCGAAGGACGTGCGCCGCCCCGGCACCAAACGCGATATTGAAGCGCAGGCCACCCGGGAAAAGGACGCAGCCAAGCGTTCCCGTAAGGTCGCGCAGAAGGATCGTCGCTCGCCGAGCTGGTGGGCGCCGGTGATGTGTACGCTCATGATTATCGGGCTTATCGTGGTGGTACTCGCTTACGTGACGGGTGGCCGCTTCCCCATTCCGGGGTGGAATAACGGCAATCTGTTCCTCGGATTCGGCTTTATGATCGTCGGATTCCTCATGACAATGGGGTGGAAGTAGCCGATGGGGAAAGCAGTGAAGCGGGTCGGTATCCTCACTGCCGGCGGGGATGCCCCCGGGCTCAATGCCGCCATCCGCGGTTTCGGAAAAGCCGCGATGGGCAAATACGGCATGGAGCTGGTGGGGTACCGCAACGGTATTACCGGGCTCGTCAATAACCGCTATATGCCGCTGGATTCGGATTCCCTGGCCGGGATTTTGACGCAGGGCGGCACCATGCTTGGGACTTCGCGCGATAAGGTCCATAAGTTCCCGGACGGTAACGGCGGGTACGTGGATATGATCCCGCAGATCGCCCAGAATCTTGAAGATGAGCACATCGATGCGTTGGTGTGCATCGGCGGAGGCGGAACCGCGAAGAACGCGAACCGGTTGGCGCAGGCGGGGCTGCCCGTCATCCACCTGCCGAAGACCATCGATAACGACATCATGCACACGGACACCAGCTTCGGTTTTTCGACGGCGCTGTCTATCGCCACCGATGCTATCGACCGGCTTCATTCCACCGCCCATTCGCATCACCGTATTATCGTGGTGGAGCTCATGGGGCATCGTGCCGGGTGGCTGACGCTGGGCGCCGGTATTGCCGGGGGTGCCGATATTATTCTTATCCCGGAGATTCCGTATTCGATTGAGTCGTGTGCGGCGTCGATCCGGCGGCGGGCGGAAAACGGGCGGCCTTTCTCCGTGGTCGCCGTGGCCGAAGGCGCACATTCCATTCCGGTGGCAGCCCAACTGGCCGCCGCTAATGATCTGGTGCGCCACGCCCCGACCCCGGAGGCGAAGGAGGCGGCGAAGAGCCACCGGCGTTCCATCGAGGAAAACGAGCGGGAATCTACTTTCCTGGTGGCGCAGCAGCTGGAGGAGGCCACCGGCCTGGAAGCACGCGTGACCATCCTCGGCTACGTGCAGCGTGGAGGAATTCCCGACGCCGCGGATCGGCTGTTGGGAACCGTGCTCGGGAGCGCGGCTGCCGATGTGGTGGCGCACGGGAAATCCGGCGTGATGATTGCCTCCCAGAACGGGCAGGCCGTGCCGGTGCCGCTCGAGGATGTGGCCGGGAAGGACAAGCTGGTCCCGGTGGATCATCCCTGGGTGGCCGCGGCACGCGCCGTCGGTACTAGCCTGGGTGAGGCGATCTAGGAGTACCGCTAGTACTGCTGACAAATATGGGGGCGGCCGCGCCATGTGGCGGGCCGCCCCCTTATTGTTTGTGTTCGCGTGAGTTGGCGCATTACGCCTGGTTAGCGGGCGAACTTAGCGCCACACGTTCGTGCTTAGCGCCGCACCGCCGGGGTATCGGTTCCGTTACCGTCCCAATCACCCACGTACAGTTCGTCGCTCACGCGCCCGTAGCTGAGAACGGAATCAGCGTTTCCGGCACCCAGCGAGTTCTTGACGTAGATGGTGTTACCGCGGCGCACCGCGAAGGTATCGCGGCCGTCACCGTCGAAATCACCCAGGATGGTGGCATCACCGGCGCGCCCGTAGGCGAATACATGATCCGCGATTCCCGAGGAAATGTGGTTCTTCACGAAGTAGGTGCTCCCGCGGCGCACCGCGAAGGTGTCAATGCCGTCACCATCGAAGTCACCGGCGTACACGGTGTCCCCGTAACGGCCGTAGTTAATGACCTGGTCCGCGTTCCCGCTGTGGAGGGAATTGAGGACGTAGAAGGTATTACCCCGCCGCACCGCGAAGGTATCGCGGCCATCGCCATCAAAATCACCCACGAGGATCTCATCGCCCACGCGCCCGTAGCTGAAGGCAATATCAGCGGCACCGCCGTCCACGGAGTTCTTCACGTAGATCATGTTCCCGCGGCGCACCGCGAAAGTATCCGTGCCATCACCGTTCCAATCCCCGACGAGCACCTCATCGCGCGCCCGGCCGTAGGAGAACACCGAGGAGGCCTGGGTGGACGTCCAGTCATTCGATACGTAGAAGACGTTGCCGGTATCGGCCGGGCGCACCGGGGTATCGATCTGGTTCACCAGCTCTTGGGCGCGCAGCACCTCAGCTTCGGCCTTGGCGAGCTTAGCGATGAGATCGCCGGCTTCGGCCATCTTGGCATCAATCTCTTGGAAACGCGCCACGGCCTTTTCCCATGCCTTCTTGGTTTCCGGGAAGGTCTTCTGCGCCTTGAGTGCTTCATCGTAGGAGTGCTTGGCAACGAAGTGAACGCTCCGAGCACTATTCAGAGCTTCCCGGGCCTTGTCGAGCTTTTCGCGCGCGGCCGTATCTTCCTTGCCGGCGTTCGCGCGCTGGAAAGCATCCTGTGCATCCACCACCGCGCGGCGGGCTTCAGGGGTCCCGTGGGTCATATTTTCGCGAGCGCTACCGATGTATCCGTCCAGGCGAGCCAGGTACTCCACGGTGGTGTATCCAGGAAGGTAGCTCTGGCTGAACTTGTCCCCACGCCCGAAAGTATTGCCAAAGAAGTACGTGGGATGCGCGTCATAATCCGCGATGGCGAAGCCGGTCACCACATATTCCGGCTTAATAATATTGAGGTAGTGCCCAATTTTTGGATAGTCGCGTACGCCCCGGTCGTAATCCGCTTTCTCTTGGTCGTACCACAGGGTGAAGGGATCCCCATTGCGGCTGGGCATGGCAGCGATATTCTCGCCGTAATTGAAGCCCCCCACGTGATCGAAGAAGCCGCCGTGCACATTCACATTGGCGTTGATCTGGGCGCGAGCCATAAGAGCGGAGGATATTTTGAGCGGGGCGAGCCCGTGGCGTGCCCGCAGTTCATTGAGCTTATTCACGCGTTGAATCGAGTCGCGCATAAGATCAAGATTCGTGGCATCCCCGGGCTGTCCAAACCGGGTATATTGCGGAATCGGAACGTCGTTCACGGTACCCGTCTCAGAAAAAACTTCGACCGCGGCAGTATCCCCCATGGCCTCGAAGAATCCGAGCGAGCCGCGATTCCAACGGGCCTGAGCTTCCCGCTTGGAGGCTTCGAGCGCAGCATTCGCGCTATCCATCTGGCGTTGCGCTGCGGCCACGGCCGCCGGATCGGGCTGGGTGGCTGCATCGTATTCCGCCTGGGCCTGATCAAATGCACGCTGCGCTGCCGCCAGTTTGGCAACGGCATCATCGTATTTCTTCTTGATCTCATCAAAGTTTTCGACCGCAAGCTTTTCTGGGACATAGCGCGCTTCCCAGGTACTACGCTCCATATCAGCCTTGGCCCATTCCTGCGCGAGCTCGCGCGCTTCGGCCACGTCAATTCCCTTGGCTTCCAGTTCGGCGACGATCGCATCGCGTTCTTTAATGGCTTTCGCCAGGCAAGCGCGCAGCTGGTCCGGGGACATTTTTCCCGCGCCGCACACCAGCCGGGCTGGCTCGTTCGGGGTGGTGGCCGGCAGGACGTGGACTGCCAGCGGGGCGAGAAGTGTTCCCGCCAGAATGAGTGCTGTTGTGCGCATATATGTCTCCTTCGATCAGCGCTACGCTCCCAGGCAATTTTCAGAATATAGGCATGCACGTTGAAAAATAAGTGACCATGCGCACTGTCGCGAAGTCGCCGGGGACAGCCGGTGCAACCCGGAATACACACCCAGCTCAGGGCCCTGTTATCCCCAGCCGGGGATAACCCTGTGGATAATTACATCGATGTTATTTGGGTGCGGATTGCGAGGTGATGGCGTCGTCGTACCAAGAAAGAACGGCGGCGCAGCTTGACGCTCCCCTACCGGTACCCGAAGAAAATCGCGGCCACCAGGAATGCCGCGCCGAGCAGCAACACTGCAATATCGCGGGCGGTGAGCGCGCGGGAGACGTGCCGCCGGCGGGAAATAATAGCCATGAGCAGCGCGCCCATGAGGAGCCCGCCCACGTGGGACTGCCAGGAAATATTGGTGCCGGGCAGGAAACTGATTGCGAGGTTAATGGCAATGACCACCGCCATTTGGGTGAAGCTGCCGCCGAAACGCCGCAGCACCACGAACATCGCCGCGAAAATTCCGAAAACTGCGCCGGATGCGCCGACGGTGCCGGTGTAGTAGTCGATGTCGGTGGAGACCGTGTAGAGGACCATGACGTTCCCGGCCACCGCGCTGAGCAGGTATAACCCCAAGAACCGCCACCAGCCAATCATTCGCTCCAGCACCGAACCGATCAGCCACAGTGCATACATATTGAACAGTAGATGCGTGAAGCCGGCGTGCATGAACGTGGAGGAGATGAAGCGGTAGGGCTCCTCGTGGGCGATGCCGGGGGAGAAAATGAGGACCTGCCCCACGCGCGCGTCGAGCCATTGGGCCAGCAATAGAGCCACATTCACCACGATCAGCGTGATGGTGACATAGGGGATGGGTTTGCGGATCTGAAGACGGCGCTTCTTGGGAACGTTGTGCACTTTCGGCCTCTCTGCGCGGTCATCCCGCTCGACAACTCTGAATCAAGCGTACCGGACGGCGCGGGGGTGTGACCGAGTGGACGGTACCGGATAGGTGCGATACCGGATAGATGCGGAACCGGGTATAGCCCGCAAGCTCTCAACTTAACACTCAACTCAACACTCATGTATGTGAGTGTTGAGTTGAGTGTTGGGATGAGTGTTGAGTAGTGTTCCCGCACGCCGAGCCGCGAGTGCACCTAAGCGCCAGATTGAGCGAGGCGGTAACGCTGCTTCGGACTTGTCTTAGGCTCAGTGCGCTGCACCTGCCCCTCGGTCACCAAGGTATTGAGCACAGCCCGGGTGCCGCCCAGGCTAATCCCGGCAGCTCCCGCGAGTTCGCGGCTGGTAGCACTGGCGTGGGTGCGCAGATATTCAAGAACGCGCTCACGCGAGGACGTTCCCGCCGCGGCACCCTGCTCCGCGGGGGTCATGCGACGGCGCTCGAAGGTGAGGCTGAAACTATCCAACCGGTCGACGGGCAGCGCCGGAGGAAGCATTTCCCGCTCCAGCTGAGTCATGATTTCCTGGTAGCCACTCCCCCGGTTTTCCGCCACAAAACCGCCCTCCTCGAAAGGCGTGGATTCCAGCAGCCGCGCCAGGAATTGATTGCGCGTGGAAGACAGCCCGGTTGTGCCCAGGGAATCAATAGTGACTGTGCCGAATAGCCCGCCCGGATTGATCACTTCCAAACGATCCGCATAAAGGTTCAACTGCACCTGGGTGCCGCGCGCCACCGGAGAATAATCGCGATGCATGAGCGCATTTGTGAGCGCTTCGCGCACCGCAACGAGCGGATAATCCACCAGGTCATGCCGGAAAGCACCGCGCACCACGCCACCCACCCGCATATTTTTTGCGACGACGCCGACACCGTCGGCCACCAGGGCGGGAATAGGACCCGCCAGCGTCCCCGAGTCCAGATGCCGCTGCCCGGAAAGCGAAGAAGCTTTTGTTGATCCCGGGTACACCGCGTAGGTAACCGTGAGGCGGGGGAAGAATTCCTGGGGATACGTACCTAAGCAGAGGAGGCCAGCCAGGGTGGGGTGGGGCTGCCCATCCGGGCCGGTGCCGATAATGCGCAACTGCTCCATCGCGGTTTCATCCGGGAGTTTCCCAAAAATGCGCGGGTGGTTGAGGCGTTCGCGTTCTAGTACCGCGTGGAGGAGGTCTGGGTCTAGGGAATCGAGGCCGGCTTCTTCCACCAGGTCGGTATCCCAATGCGGCTGTGTTTTGTTTTCCAGGAGGCGATCAATTTCGTAGGCGGAAAGTTTGCGGTCCCCATCTCCGGTGCGGATATAGGAACCACCGTAGACATTGCGGGCAGTGACATAGCAGGGTTTATCGCGCGGCTGGAGCGGCGGGATCGCAGCCATGACCAGCGTGGTGTCTCCGTAAGTGGTGTCTCCATAGGGAACCATGGCGATATCCGCGCGGACCGGAGGCGTGAGGCTATCACTGCACACCCCCGCAAGCGCATCGTAAATCCGCGCTGCCGGGAACTTGGGAACCGGTGTGAAACCGCGGGCCTCATCGAGTCCAAGAACAATCAAGCCACCCGAACCGTTGCTGAATGCCGAGAGTCTCCACGATGCTTTTCGGCAAGCCGTGGGCGGCCGCTTTTACCTCGATGTGCTGAGAATCGCGCCCTTGCTGACGAAAAGCCTCAATAAGGTGACCCGTTTCCTCGCTTGTTGTGGGGATGCGCATAGCGCCATCCTACGAGCTCTCAACTTAACACTCAACTCAACACTCATGTATGTGAGTGTTGAGTTGAGTGTTGGGATGAGTGTTGAGTAGTGTTCCCGCACGCCGAGCCGCGAGTGCACCTAAGCGCGGCCGGCAGAGCACACAAAAGCGGGGCGGTACCTGAGTACCACCCCGCTTGCAGAGTTATGCAGTTATGCCGAAAAGCTTGCTTCGCGCTTGATCGCTCGCGCAGCCAGGTGCTTAGTCGATAACCTCGACGGAGGAAATCACCACGTCATTGAGCGGGCGATCATTCCCGCCGGTGGGCACCGCGGCGATCTTATCCACAACCTTGACGGATTCCTCATCGGCAACCTTCCCGAAGATGGTGTGCTTGCCGAGCAGCCACGGGGTGGGGGCCACGGTGATGAAGAACTGCGAACCGTTGGTGCCCTTGCCGAAGCGGGTTCCGGCATTGGCCATGGCCAGCACGTAGGGGGCGTCAAAGTTGAGGCCGGGAGCGATTTCGTCGTCGAACGTATAACCGGGACCACCGGTGCCGTTACCGAGCGGATCCCCGCCCTGAATCATGAAACCGGAGATCACGCGGTGGAAGATCGTTCCGTTGTACAGCGGATCGGTCGAAGCCTGACCGGTGGCGGGATTGGTCCATTCGCGTTCACCGCGAGCTAGTCCGGTGAAATTAGCGACCGTTTCGGGCGCTTCGTTCGGGAAGAGTTCGACGCGAATATCGCCTTCGCTTGTGTGAAAAATTGCTTCCATGCGCTCAAGTCTCGCACACCTCATGGTTTTATGCCACGCGAAAAGCAAACGTGATTCACGTGACAAATGGGGGGCGAAAAGTGAAACAATAGAGGGGTACTCAATCGCAGGAGAATTCTGTGGTTCAACGGTAGGAGGTCAACGATGGCTTGTGGACGAAGCCGCGCGGACAAGCGGGCCAAGAAAGCGCAGCGGGAGGTTGACGCCATTATGGCGAAAATCGATGACCTGCGCAGCCAGGCCGAACGCACCGCAAAGAAAGCCCAGCTCAAGGGCAAGCGGAATCAGAAGAAGTGGGAGCACAAGGCAAAGAGCGCCGCGTCCGATTTCCAGGATTACGCGAAGCTGGCCGGCGAACGCCTGAGCGATTACGCCAATCAAGGTTACGAATGGGCGGCACCACGCGCCCAGGAGCTGGCCGAAAAGGCGAAGCCGTACGTGGAACAGGCGAAGGCTGTGGGCAACGATCTTGCCGAGAAGGCCAAGCCCTACGTGGAGCAGGCCCGCGATAACGCTTCGGAGTTCGTGGAGAACGTGCGCAATGATTACCTCCCGCGCGCCCAGCGTGCCCTGCACGCAGCCGCTGAGGCGGCCAAGGGGGAGGGTACGGTGGCCGAACGCGGTCAGAAGATCGCGCGGGTGGCCTCGCGTGAGATTCAGACTCCCGAACCGGTGAAGAAGTCCCGCGGGAAGGGCCGAGTTTTCGGCACGATCGCTCTGGTTGGCGGCCTTGGGGTTGCGGTCTACTACCTGTGGAAGCGCTCCCAGCCCACGGAGGATCCCTGGGCGGAAGCCTACTGGGAGGATGTGGATGGCGTGAAAGCTCCCGCGGAAGATGCGGAAGCTTCCGTGAAGGCCGGTGCTGAGGAGGTTGCGGAAACTGCGGAAGACGTTGTGAACGACGCCGCAAGCGCAGCCGGCGACGTGGCTGATAAAGCCAAGCGTGCTGGCTCCCGGGCTGAAGATGCCGTCAAGGAAGGCGCGCACGAAGCCAAGGATGCGGCCGAGGATGTAACCGATAAGGCCAAGGAAGCAGCGCAGCACGCGGCTGACCAGGCCAAGGACATCGTCGAGGATATTGTGGAGAAGTAGAGCTATCTCAGCGGGCTCGCCCTTTCGCGAAAAATAGGGCAGCACTAGCGAGCGCGGCTCGGGCATATATCAGCCCGGGCCGCGCTGTTTTATTCGCCGGCCAGCAGCTCCTTGACCCGCGGAATGACTTCGGTGCCGAAAAGCTCGATGGAGGAAAGATTTTGCTCGTGGGGCTGCGAACCATAAGAAACCTTGAGGTCATAGCGGGTAGCGCCCAGTTCGCGCATCCCGGTGGCGATTTTACGCGCCACCGTTTCCGGGGAACCAACCGCAAGCGCCCCATTTTTCACTTCGTAGAGGAAAGCTTCGCGGGAGGGCGGGCGCCAGCCGCGCTCCCGCCCGATCCGGGAATTCGTTTCCACGTAGTAGTCGAAGAAGTCAGCCACGGCTTCCTCATCGGTGCGAGCAACGTAGCCGTATGAGTGGTAGCCGACCTCAGCTGCGCCGTCGTTCCCGAACTGCTCCCAGGCGCGCCGGTACAGGTCCGTGAACGGAACAAAACGTGCGGTGGGGCCACCAATAATGGCGAGCATGAGCGGCAGCTTGTAATGGGCGGCGCGCACCACCGATTCCGGGCTGCCGCCCACGGCCACCCAGGTGGGCAGCGGACCGTGTTCGAGTGGCGGGTAGAGGGTTACGGCGCTCAGCGCTTGGGTGTGGGGCCCGCCCTTCCAGGTGACGGGCTGGCCGTTGCGCGCGAGGAGTTCGGTGAGTAGGGAGAGCTTTTCGTTGAAGAGATCCTCGTAATCGGCCAGGTTGTATCCGTACAGCGGGAAAGATTCGGTGAAGGAGCCGCGGCCCACCATGAGTTCGGCGCGACCGTTAGCAAGAGCATCCACGGTGGCGAAGCGTTCGACCACCCGGACCGGGTCGTCAGAGCTGAGGACGGTCACGGCGGAGGAGAGGCGGATGTGCTGGGTGCGCGCGGCAATCGCGGCGAGGACTACATCGGGGGCGGGGATTGCGTAATCGTCGCGATGGTGTTCACCGATATTGAAAATGTCGATGCCGACCTCTTCGGCACGCACCGCTTCGGCCACCACATTGCGCACCACCTGCGCGTGGCTGAGCTTGGTACCGGAGGCATCGGCAGTGACGTCGCCAAAAGTATCGATTCCGAAGGTGTAGGTCATATCAGGTCCTTTCGAGGGCCGGGTGAGATCCGACGGGCCGGGCCAAACTTCCAGTCTGAGCTTAGCCACAGAACGAGCCAGCGCCACGCCTGATTGAATACTACACTACTTGGCCGAAAAGTGCTCCGATGCCGAAGGTGAGGGCGAGGCCGAGGGTACCGCCCGCGGCGGTGCGGAGGGTGGGGCGCAGCGGCGGGACTTGACCGATCCACGCGGCGATCCAGCCGGTGAGCGCAAGTGCGGCGACGGTGACCACGAAGCAGATTGGGGCAATGGCACCGAGCGGGGCGAGCAGGCTGGCGGCGAAGGGCACTGCACCGCCAGCGAGGAAAGAGAAGAAGGACGAGAAGGCCGCTCCGAAGGGAGAGACAATGTCATGTTCTGTGGCGGGTCCGCCCGCCCCGGCGCTCCGGCATGCTACATCCGCACAGCGCACTACACCCGCCCGGCGCCGCAGCGCGTCCAGTTCCGCATCGCGCTGGGAGGAAACGGAAATGTATTCACCGAGCGCCATGGATACTGCACCGCCGATGAGTGCGGCGAGCCCGGCCAGCAGAATCGCGGTACTTGAGGCCCGCGCGCCACCCATGGCTATCACTACCGCAGCCACGGAAACAATGCCATCGTTCGCGCCGAGCACCCCGGCCCGCAGCCGGTTCATCGCTTCGATACCCAACACGCCGGGGATACCCGCCGTGGTATCGGACATTTCTAAGAGACCCGTGTCCCCATGCTTGAATTCACATGCTTCAATTGCACACTTCTCCACAACTAAAACCTCCATTGGTGGTACTTCTAAGCCCATTCTTATGCGGAAATCACGGAAAAGATAGGAAGGTCAGGCTACACTCACTTGGATATAATGTGTTTTATTTTGGCGGCAGGGCCCGCGGTGTGGTGGTGTCACAGCCAGTGGCCCTGGGAATACTTCACCGTTCGCTTTCCGTTCTTTCTTTATGAACACCACTGCGGATAAAGATCTGATCGGCCTGCTGGGGGCGGGTAAGCTTGGCACCGTTATCGGGCGCTTGGCTGCGGAGGCGGGTTTTCCGCTGGCGGTGAGTGTGCGTCCGGGTAATCCGCTCTACGATCTCACTTTGCCTACCTTGCTACCGACCGCTCGCCTGGTTCCTTTCGAGGAGCTGACCCGCACGGCGGATATTTTGATTTTGGCGCTCCCGCAGCCTGCGC
This sequence comes from Actinotignum sp. usb-actsch-213, assembly GCF_059085665.1. Classification (NCBI taxonomy): domain Bacteria; kingdom Bacillati; phylum Actinomycetota; class Actinomycetes; order Actinomycetales; family Actinomycetaceae; genus Actinotignum; species Actinotignum sp. usb-actsch-213. The sequence continues at coordinate 89,205 of NZ_JBHNSQ010000027.1, read as the reverse complement.
TCGCTTCGATTGATTTGAGCGGGGTTCGTGGCGTTGTTGTTGATGCCACGAATGCCTGGGAGGCGACCGACGGGGCCGCGGCCAATGGCATTTCGAATACCAGCGCTGCACCTGCCCGGCACACCACCGCCGCGCTGCAAGCACGCTATCCGGAGCTGGCTATCGTCAAGAGTCTTAATCATGCCGGGTATACGGAGTTGGCCGCGGAGGCTCGCCCGCACGGAGCTCCGGCGCGCCGTACGGTGGCTGTGGCCGGGGATGACGGTGCCGCACGTTCCCGAGTGGCTGCTTTTATTGATGCGATTGGTTTTGATCCGGTGGAGCTGGCTGCCGAGCATGCGCCGCTGCTGGAGCCGGGTGGGGTGGCTTTCGGGCAACGCTTGGAGCTATCCGATTGGCCGGTGGATATTTTGGCGGACCGGAGCTAAGCGCTGCTAGGGGCGTATCCCTACGTTGATGAGAGGCGGGGTGCCGGAGGTGGCGCCGTCGTACACAAGGTAGTAGGTATAGTCCGCTAGACCGTTCTCAACTGCCGGGTTGTCCACGGAAAAGACGCAGAGAATATCGGTGGGGCGCGGTTTGATATCGCCTTCGCCGGGCACCTTTGCATCAAAGCGATCAGTTTCTCTCACGTACCCGCCGGTATCTTTCACATGCCCGCCGCTGACTGCAGTGCTCAGGGGTTCGCGAGCGTTGCATCCGCGGAAAACGGGGTGTGCGGCGGCGGAGGAGGTGCGCTCTTCTTCATCCGCGAGGCGTGGATCGCTGGCGAGTTCGGGGAGCAGATTTTCCCATTCCGATCCCGCCGCGGCAAGGGTTTGACGGTCCGCCTGCGCGCGTTCTTCGGTGGGTGCGGTGACGGAATGCCCGTCCTCAAACTGGAAAGACACCTCGCCCGTTTGCACGAACTGACTGCCGTTCCACACGAAATTCACGGTGGTGGTATGCGGCGGATACGCGCGTTCCATGGCTCGCGTCACGCCACCGACGGGCGTATAGGACGTGTACGTAATCCGCGCCTGGCCGGCCTCAAATTCCATGGAATGCACGCTGAAGGACCACAGGCCGTCATAATCTTGGGCGATGTGGGTGCCGCGGACGCTGTTTTTCGCACCCCACTGATGGTTGCCAATGGCGGAAACGAGCCTGAGGTTCGCATCGTAAATCCCGATGGCACCGATGGCCGGGTCCCCCACCCCGCAGGACATCGCAACCGCGCGATATTCCACGCCTCCAAGCACCAGCGGTTCGGTGAGGTAAATGGTGCCCGGCTGCATCCCTGTTTGACGGTCTGGAAGGATTTTCCCGTGCGCCACGGTTACGGGCGCGGGCGGGTTACGTTTGGTGTAACACACATCCGGAAGAATATAGGTTCCGTTGCGCATTTCTTTATCCGTGGGGCCGGGCACCGGTGCGGGGCTAGATTCCGCCGCGGTAATGGGCGACGACGACGCACCTGCCGCTCCGCCCGCCTCAGTCGATGCCGTTGCGCTAGCTGAGGGGCCGGCCGCTGGAATTGAGGAGGTTCTCCCATTGAACCACCACCAGAGCCCGCCTGCCACGCCAAGTGTAAGCACCAACAGTGCCGCTATCAGGGACGTGCGGGTGGCGCGGCCGCGCGGTTCTTGCTGAGTTTGGGCTCCATTGTCGCTCATGCCATCAGTTTACCCGGTGGCTAAGACACGTTTTTTAGGCGAAATGGTTGCCTAAAAATCACGCACGTCGTGGCAGGCTCCGAATTAATTGGTTCCGGACCGTATGGTCTCGTTTCGCGGCGAGGTCTTTTTCGTGTAAGTGTTTAGTGGTGATGTGGAAGGCGCCGCCCATAAAGAAACTCGCCTAGGATGGCTAATATTACCGTTCCAATTCCGAGGAGGAGACGTGATTCGACGTCCCAGTATCCGCGAGGTCTCACAATTAGCCGGGGTGTCATTAGGAACTGCTTCCAACGTTCTCAATCATCCGGAACGGGTTTCCGACCACACGCGTAAAAAGGTCGAAGCAGCTATCGAAAAACTCGGTTTCATTCCCTCTGAAGCTGGACGCCGCTTACGTAAAGTTGATTCCAAATTAGTTGGCGTTCTCGTTTTCGATGTCGCTAACCCCTTTTTCGCCGCTGCCGCAAGTGCAATCGAAGCCCGTTTAGCGGAAGAATCATGTTTTCCCGTTATCGGTTCAACAGGGGGAGATCCCGACCGTGAGGCCGGTTTACTTCGCCTTCTACTCGGCCAAGAAGTACGTGGAATTATTCTGACACCGTCCTCAGGTGCCAAGAAAAGCCTCGAACTTCTCGAAATTCGGAGAATACCCCTCGTTCTACTTGATCATCCCGCGCTCAAGGACGGGATGAATGCTGTTTCCGTTGACGATACCAAAGGTGCTCAAATAGCTATCGAGCACCTTCGAAGTCTCGGCCATCACCGCATTGGCTTTATCAACGGTTCAGCTAAAGTACGGCAAGCGCAGGCGCGAAGAATAGGGGTGCGCCAGACGGTCATGAAATCCGATGACCTACTGACCTTGGTGGAAATCAGCGCCGAGCGTTTTGATGCCGCAAGCGGTGAACGCGCCATGACGAAGCTCCTTTCCTCCCACCCGGAAGTTACCGCTGTTTTTTGCGCCAACGACTCCCTTGCCATCGGTGCAATGCGTGCCGCCAGGCGGCATCATCTTTCTATCCCACGCGATATGTCCATTATTGGCTTTGATGATATTGACGTTGCCCGTGAACTCATCACTCCGCTGACAACCGTTCGTCAGCCCATGGAGCAACTGGGAGAAACCGCAGCTCGCCTTCTTCTGGAGCAACCCGCCGAAGCTCAAGACATTGCTTTTATTCCTGAGCTGGTAATTCGAGAATCGACGGCGCCCCCACGCCAGCATGCCAATTAATATACGAAAGTGGCGTTATTGCGCCCTTATTGCGCCCTTTCTTTGGGTAGCGCAGCCGCGCGAATAAGCAACCAAGCTGCGTTTGCTCAGAAGCAAACAACGTTGCCACTTGACGTTGAAACGTATCAAACGTAGTATTTCATTACGGATTGAAACCTTTCATCCTTCAACGAAGGAGTTGACTTATGGTTAGCACCCCGACTGTTGACCAGATTTTGAATGACACGACGCAGAAGTCTGATTCAAGATGTGGCTTTGTTTTACGAGTCCGCGAAGACAAGTTGGATGAATACCTCCAAGCGCACTGCCATGTGTGGGAAGAAATGCGCGATGCCTTGTCACGTTCCGGGTGGCGGAACTACTCACTCTTCGTCGATCCGGAAACCGCCGTCGTTTTTGGCTACTTCGAAGCCGATGACGTGTGGCAAGCGATGAACTGCATGGAGAACGAGGAGATTAACACCAAGTGGCAAGCCGAAATGGCTCAGTACTTCGTACAGCCTGACGGTGGCACAAACTACTTCTTGTCCCAGTATTTCTATCTTCAGTGACATCTGATTTCAACGGAGAGAACATGTCAAAAAAGCCATTAACCGGATGGAAGGCAACGATCGCCGTTTCCATGTCCAATTACATCGACTCAGGGTCCATTATTGCGATTGCAACCTCACTTGGTTTTTGGGGTGCCGCATACTTCCCTGATGACAACGGCAGAATAGCAGGATTGCTCGCTGCTTTCAGTTCCAATGCTTTCGGTGCCGCCATCGGTGCTCTTATTGGCGGACCGCTCTGTGACAAATACGGGCGAAAAGTTATCTACACCTACGACCTCCTCGTCTACGCGCTGGGTGGGCTTATTGTGGTCTTTGCCGGTAACCTCCCGATGCTCTTCATAGGCTTCGTCATAATCGGACTCGCGGTAGGTGCATCAGTTCCAGCAGGATGGACATATATTGCGGAATTTGCACCAACAGAGAGTAGAGGCAGACATATTGGGGCAACCCAATTGGCCTGGTCATTCGGACCGTTCATCGGTTTTGGTCTCGCGAGCGCCGTGACTCCCCTGGGACTACTCGGATCTCGACTGGTCTTCGCTCACCTCGTCGTTATCGCTCTGATTACCTGGTATATTCGCCGAAATTTGGAAGAATCGGAGGCCTGGCAGCAAGCCAAGGGTGGTTCCGAAACCAAACCGCCGTCGATGTTCCAGTCCTTCAAGGCACTGTTCTCCTGGAAGTGCAATATCCGCGCATTGGTCTTCCTCGCGGTTATCTACACCTGCTGGAACCAGGCCGCCTCACAAAACGGTATTTTCCTCCCGACCATCCTCAATAGCGTTGGCTACGACCAGCTGGCATCGAACCTCTTCTCCATGCTTTCGTGGGGCGTGGTCATTATCGGCACGGTCTTTTTCATGTACTTCGTGGACACGATGCCCTACCGCACCCACTTCTTCATCGGCGCTGTTCTTGCCATCGTTGCCTGGCTCATCCTCATCTTCGGCCCTTCCGATTCCGCATTCACCGCTTTCGGTTACGCGATCATCTGGGGAATTTCAGCTGGTCCTTCCGCCCAGGCTTTCTACTCGGTGTGGGCACCGGAACTCTTCGCCACTCCGTACCGCGCCGGTGCGCAGGGAATCATCTTCTTCCTGGTACGAGTCGCATCCGGCTTAATTTCCCTTATCTTCCCGGTCATCCTCCAGTGGGAGAACGGACTCATGATCGACGGACTGATCCTTATCGGATTCCTCTCGATTTCTCTCATTGTTGGCACCCTTGGCGCACCGAAGACCCAGGGCAAGTCGCTTGAGGATATCGAGATCGAGCGGTACGGGCGAGTTGTTTCAGCTGCGTCGTCGAAATAAAACCGCAAAGAAATATTGAGAAAGGAACAGACAATGGTGAAACTCAGTGATCTCAGCGCGAAGAACCGCGAGATCCTCGAACGTCAAGATGTTGAACTCCCCTCGTGGGCTTTCGGAAATTCCGGCACGCGTTTCCGTGTTTTCACAACGCCCGGCGTCCCGCGCGATCCCTTCGAGAAGGTCTCCGATGCGGCACAGGTAAATGCCTACACTCACGCCGCCTCGAAAGTTTCCCTCCACATCCCGTGGGATCTCACCGATGATTACGATGCACTCCGCAAGCACGCGGAGGACCTGGGTGTAACAATCGGGACGATTAACTCGAATGTTTTCCAGGACGAAGATTACAAGTTCGGCTCCTTGTGCAACGTGAACCCGAAGATCCGCCAGAAGGCAATCGATCATCACAAGCAATGCGTCGATATCATGCGCAAAACCGGATCGAAGGATCTGAAGATTTGGCTGGCTGATGGCACTAACTACCCCGGTCAAGATTCGATTCGGGAGCGTCAAGATCGGCTGGCGGAATCGCTTGCGGAAATTTACGCCGAACTCGATGACGATATGCGGTTGGTTCTGGAATACAAGTTCTTCGAACCGGCTTTCTACCACACCGATGTTCCGGACTGGGGCACGTCCCTTGTTCAGTGCCAGGCGCTGGGCGAACGCGCCATGGTGGTTCTTGATACCGGCCACCATGCTCCCGGAACCAATATCGAATTCATCGTGGCTCAGCTCCTCCGAGTAGGACGCCTTGGTGCATTTGACTTCAATTCTCGGTTCTATGCCGACGACGACCTTATCGTCGGGGCTGCCGATCCGTTCCAGCTCTTCCGCATTCTCAATGAGATCGTCGCGGCCGGTGCCCTGGATGAAGGATCGCCCGTGAACTTCATGCTTGATCAGTGCCATAACCTGGAAGAAAAGATCCCGGCTGAAATCCGCTCCGTGACCAACGTGCAGGAAATGACCGCGAAGGCTCTGATCGTTGATCGCGATGCTCTCAAGGAAAAGCAGGTGGCCGGAGATGTTCTCGGGGCGAATGACATTCTTATGGATGCCTTCTACACGGACGTCCGCGGCCTCCTGGGCGAATTGCGCGAGTCCCAAGGTATCGATCCGGATCCGATGCGGGCCTTTATGGAATCCGGCTATCTGGAGAAGATTCGGAAGGAGCGGGTTGGCGGAACTCAGGCAAGCTGGGGCGCCTAATTCTCCCGCTTCCCTGCCAAGCCTCACTAACCATTCAGCGCTGAATTAGTGAAACTATTGAGCGCCAAACCAGCTTCGGGCCGAGCTCTTACGGGCCCGGCCCGAAGCTCCAATGAGGAATTTGAGTAATGAAAACTTTTGTTGCTATCGATTTAGGTGCTTCCTCCGGCAGAGTAATGACCGGCTCAATTGCCGACGGAAAACTGAAATCGACAAGCGAAATCACTAGATTCCCAAACAGACCTATCTGTGTTCCAGGCACCGAAAAGAATAATCTTTTCTGGCCCATGATTCAGGTGTGGGAGCATATTCGTACCTCTCTAAAGACCTTGCGAGGAACACCTATCGAATCAATTGGCGTAGATACTTGGGCGGTTGATTACGGTCTCCTCGGTGCGGAAGGCGGACTCATCAGTCCCCCCTTTAGCTATCGCGATAGCAGAACTCAGGGTGTTCCTGAAACAGTGTATTACCGCTACTCGGCAACGGATATTTACACCCATAACGGCCTGCAAAACATCGATATCAACACAATTTTCCAATTGCTCGCAGCGGCTCGCAGCGCAGACTATCGGCCGGCCGTGGAACAAGCTGAATCACTCCTGCTCCTGCCGGACCTCGTCAATTATTGGCTGACCGGAAAGAAATATGCGGAGATAACAAACGCGTCGTCAACGGGCTTTGTCAATCCCCGCACTAGATCCTGGTCGCCCAAGATGACTGGCATATATGAGGAGATATCCGGCATTGATATCTCCGCGAAACTACCCGAACTCATCGAACCCGGAACTCGAATCGGTGCTATTCGGCCTGAGATTTGCGATCTACGTACTCAGAACGGAGAAAGCACTCCGGTGGTGGCGGTGGGTAGTCATGACACCGCGTCAGCGGTAGCAGCCGTGCCCGCTAGTGAACACAAGAACTTCGCTTTCATTTCGTGTGGGACGTGGTCACTGGCCGGACTTGAGTTAGATTCCCCGATCCTCAGTGAAGAATCGCGGCAAGCTAACTTCACTAATGAGCTCGGTGTTGATGGGACTATCCGCTATTTGAAGAACATTATGGGTATGTGGATCTTCAACGGTTGCGTAGCCCAATGGAAAGAAACCGATCCCAGCCTCTCAATTGCTCGGGTCATTTCCCTTGCGGCATCAGCACCGTCCCTCCGCACGGTTATCGATGTCAATAACCCGATCTTCGCAACGCCGGGAGATATGATCGCGCGAATTGATTGCCTGGCTGAAGCGACCGGGCAACCGCGCCCCCGGGATATTGGGGAATATGCCCGTTGCATCACCGATTCCCTAGCTCTTGCACATGCCCACACCATCGAGCAGGCTGCCCGCCTTGCGCAGATGGATATAGATGTCATCCATATCGTCGGAGGAGGATCTCAGAATAAATTACTGTGTCAGCTAACTGCCGATGCGTGCGGACTTCCCGTCGTCGCAGGCCCCACGGAAGCAACGGCGCTTGGAAATCTTTTACTCCAGGCACGAACGGCTGGTTCGATATCGGATTCACTTACCTCGCTGCGTGAGGTTGTGCGTGCATCGACCGAACTCACCAGCTATACACCCCAGAACAATCACAGCGTTTGGCAAGAAGCCCGACGTCGAATTTTCTAACAAGGATGGAGAGACCATGACTTCTCAATTAACTGTTGACGCCCTCCTGGAACAAATGGGAGTGACCGGACGTCGCCTCGACCACCTGCACGCCGCGGAAGCCGGCGCCGGAAATATCTCTATTTCCGTTGATTGGGATACCGATCTCGAATCAGTTTTCCCGGAGAAGCAGGCCGGCGTCAAGCTCCCCTGGAAGGTGCCTGATCTGGCGGGACGAACGGTGTTTGTAACAGGATCAGGATGCCGTTTACGTGAGGTAGCGGATGCACCCGAAAAGAACGTGTCGGCTTTCATTGTGGATGAAGGTGGCGAAACCGGTACCTGGTACACGCATCCAAACAAGGCGTATCAGCGCCCCACGAGCGAATTCAATTCGCATCTTGCGGTGCATAACGACCAGGTGGCTCAACGCGGCGTGAGTTTCCAGGCCATTGTGCACGCGCAGCCTCCGTACCTCGTTGCCCTCTCCCATATTCCTGAGACTCTCAACAACAAGGATTTCAATCGCATGATCTTCCGGTGGGAGCCGGAAACCATCGTTCAAGTCCCCGAAGGAATCGCTGTCCTCGAATTCATGGTTCCCGGTAGCGATGAACTCATGGAAAACAATGTGATCGGGCTTCGCGATCATCGCATCGCACTCTGGGCCAAGCACGGAATTATGGTTCGCTCGGATTCCTCCGCACTTTCCGCGGTCGATACCATCGAGTACCTCGAAACCGGCGCCATGTACGAACACATGAACGCCGCGAGCGGTGGAAAGGGAACCGGCCTCAGTGATGACGAAATCCGCCGAGTCGTATCCGCATTTAATGTAAAGACCGATATGTACTAAGAATCACAAGATCTAAGAGCATTAGCTCTCATCTTCCTCCGAGGCGCTGAGCCGCGGCGAGGCGGGGATATCCCGATTACCCCGCTCGCCCTGGCTCAGCGTCCAGCTGAGGAGAAGCACCGTGATACCGGCGAAGGGCACCACGCACAGACCGGTGCGCAGCCCAAAGGTATCGGCCACCATACCCACAATCGGCGGGGAAACCAGGAAACCGATGCGCATGAGCCAGGAAATGACCGTCAGGCCCGTGCCCGGTTTGAGTCCGGGAAGTTCGTCGGCTTGTTGAATTGCCGCGGGAACTAGCGTGGCCGAACCGAAACCGGCCACCGCGAAACCGGCAATCGTGCCCGGCACACTCGGGAACAGCAGCGCCAGCCCCATCCCCACGGTAATGAGAAGTGCCCCGCCCTGGGCTACGGTGCGCCGCCCGAAGCGATCCACCAGCCCGTCGCCCAGCAATCGCCCCACAAATTGCGAACCAACCAAACCAACATATCCCGCCGCGGCTAAGCCTCCCGCGGCACCGAGCTGCCCCACGTACAGAGTCGCCCAACTGGATCCAGCATCCTCAATAAGACCACCCATCGTGGCAATGAGCACAAGCGCACCCAGCATCGCCACGGTGCGGAACGCCAGTGGTCCCGAAGTTTCGGCCGGCACGGGAGCCCCGGAAGGCGCGGCTTCTTGCGTACCCTCAGATAGGTTCGACGACGCCGACCCATCCCCCGGTTCGCTTCGCCCGCCACCGGCATGCCCCGCCGTATCACCGCCCGGGCCGGGGTCTGCGGCGTCGTTCCCCGGCAAGCAGAAGCGCCGGGCCACCAGCGCGACAACAGCCCACAGTATCCCGGACAGCACCATATGCGCGGGCACCGGCAACCCAATCCAGATCGCGGCGGCGGACATGAGCCCACCACTCATCGCGCCTACGGACCAGGTCGCGTGGAAAGTATTAATAATCGAGCGCCCGTAATGGCGCTGCACTCGCAAGCCGTGCGCATTTTGCCCCACGTCGGTAGCCGCATCGCAGGCGCCCCCGAGGAACATTCCGGCCGCGAAGAAGATTCCGGTGGGCCCCACACCCGCCACAATAAGACCGAGCGCGGTGAAAAGGGTACCGGCCACCGCCACCGGCGCGGACCCGAATTTACGAATGAGTGGCGCGGCGAAAATCCCCGCGATAATGCCACCGGCCGGGAAAGCCGCGAGCGCAAGGCCGTACACGGCGTTATCGAGCTCGTGGATCCGCTTGAGTTCGGGGAAACGCGGCACAATATTAGCGAAAATTGCACCGTTGGTGAAGAAGAGCGCGCTCACCGCCAGGCGGGCATGGCGCAATTGGGTGGCGCTATAGTGGCGCGAGCTCGGCGGGCGGCGGCGGCGCGAAACATAGGGCTGCTCAGTCACAACTATCCTTTGCGTGCGGATCTTTTGCGTGCGGTGTCAACTCCTCCACCCTACCGAGAAAAGCGGGGCCGCGGGTTCAATGCCGCATGCATGCTGCACGGCAGAAAACCCGCGACCCCGCTATCACCAGCCAGCCTAGATCTTCTCACCTCCGGTCGTTTCCTGGGCCGGCAACACCAGAGAAATTGCGAAAGCGATGACCGCGCAGACCAAACCAACAATCGCGGCCTGCGAGTACCCGGCGGTAATATCGCCGGCTACCGCGTTACGGGCCACGAAGGAGGCCATCACCCCGGTACCCACGCCCGCACCCAGGTTAAAGGCCGCGGAGGTCAGGCCCGGAAGCACCCCCGGCCGGGTAGGCGAGGCATAAAGCACACCCATGGCATTAAGCGTGGTATTGGACATCGCGGTATAGGTGGCGCCCATGAGGAAGGCCAGGGTGAAGAGCACCCAGCGGTTCTCGAACCCGAAAACCACCACACCTGTGATGAGCACGATGCTGCCCAGCAGGCCGGCGCGCAGAATCGCGCGGTAGCCCAGCCGCGGGGCGTACTTGCCTACGAAGGGCGCCAGCAGCCAGCCCAGCAGCGAGAAGGGCGTGAGGTAGAGCAGCGCCGATTCCGTACCGCCCATACCCAGACCGTTCTCCACATCCTGGGATACCGCCGGGATAAGGTACATCAGTACCGAGAAAGCGGAAGCCAGGGTGAAGAACGCCGTCCCGGTCACGCCCCAGGTTTGGCGTTTGACCAGCTCGGGCAGCGGGACCAACGGGTCCGCAACCCCGCGCTCCACCAGCACGAATGCTACGGCCAGCACCACCGCCGCGATGATTGCGGCAATGGTCCAGGTATTCCCCCAGCCCAGCGAACCGAAGCCGAAGGTGAGTGCCATATTTGCCGACCATAGCGAGCCGGTGAGGGTCATTGCCCCGCCCCAGTCCATACGGCTGGCCGCCGGAACACGGGTTTCCGGCACCCAGGCAACCACGCAAATGAGGGCCAGCACTTCCAGAGCCAAAATGGTCCAGAAAATTCCCTTGTAGCCGGCATGATCCACGATTACTCCGCCCAGCAGGGTGTCGATCCCGGCCACCCCGGAATTAATCGCGGCCACCAAACCAATATAAAAACCGTATTTCTTCGGGTGGAGAATGGCGCGCAGGGTGAGGTTACCCAGCGCAAAAGTCGCCCCGCAGAAACCTTGCAGGAAGCGCCCCACCATGAGCATGGCCACGCTGCTAGTGACCAGCACCAGCACCGTTCCCACCACCATAAAGCTCACGGAAATGAGCAGCGTTACGCGCCGCCCGATTTTATCGGCCAGCGGCGGGAAGAAAATCGCGAGCGCCGCGGCTACCGCGAGGAACACCGTGGAGCTCCAGCCGATCACCCCGGCATTAGTATTGAGGGCGCTGGCCATATCGCCGATAGCCGGTGCCAGCATTGTGGCATTGAGCTGGAAACTCGCGATCACCAGCATGAGGGCGGTGAGCACCAGCTTCGGGTTAATCGCGCGGTTCCCGGCGGCGCGCACCGTGGTCCCCTCAATAAATTCGGAGGGGAGCTCCCTCGAGAGTTCAGCCATGGAATTCTCCTTCACACATTATGGACCGATATCCGGCAGAACTTAGGCCAGGCCCACGAAGGGCTGGTTCGGGGTAGTTTGCTGTGCGAGCAAGGCATCCAGACGCGCAAAGAACGCCTTCTTATCAGCTTCCTCCACCACGTACGCGTTGGCGGGCAGCGGGAATTTCTCCCAGGCCATGGCCGAATATCCGCGGGTAAGCTCCGAACTGGTTTCAATATCCACCCGGTAGCGGTTTTCGCTGAGGATAAGTTCCGGATGTAGGAGCGTGGCAAGCGTCATGGAATCGGGATGCGTGGAGCCATCCACCCCTACCGATTCGTTGAAGTCCAGGGTGGTATCGCATACCTTCTTGAAGAACTTCGCGAGGGTCGTATCCTTATCGGCCAGCGCATTGTATTCCGCACGGGTGATGGTGGCATCACGCAGGGTGATGGGATCCCAGGTCACCACGTGAATATCCTCAAAGCCGGCCGTAAAAACAATCTGGGCGGCTTCCGGATCCACATAGAAATTAAATTCAGCCGCGGAAATCGTATTTCCACGGCCGTTATTAGATCCACCCATAATGTAGAGGCTCTTGACGTTCTTTACAAAAGTGCGGTCCTTGACTACCGCGGTCGCGATATTCGTCAGCGGCCCGATCGCCACCACGCTCACCTCACCCGGTTGGGCAGCGGTAATACGAAGAAGAGCGTCAACAGCGTGCTCATCCTCGACGTGCGTCGTCGTAAAATCAATACTCAACCCGCCGGTGCCATCACCGTGCACGTCCTCCGCGGACACCCACTCGCGTAGCATCGGCTGCGAGCAACCCACGTGAATGGGAACTTCGCCGAGCTTACCAGCAGCATTAAGCGTCATCTGCGCATTTTTGATCTGCCGCTCAAAACCAACATTTCCGGCCACCATGGTAATGGCCCGCAAATCAGCCCGCTCATCGAGAAGGCCGAAAAGAATCGCCACGCAATCATCCTGCGCGGTATCAGTATCGAGGATAAAAGGTACCTTCGTCATGAGTGCTCCTAGTAACTCTCGTGGCCGTTTTCCCCGGTCACGATGGCGACCGAGTTCGACGATCCCACCAGGGCCGCTCCGGCCCGGATCAAAGATAGTGCATGGTCAAAGGTGGAGATACCACCTGATCCCTTGATGAGAACGCCCGCGGGTGCCAGGCTTTTCAAGAACTTAATGGATGCGACGCTCGCCTTTTCTACCGAACCGGACGACGCATTTTTGAGATACTTCACACCAGCTTCCACGGAAAGTTCCACCGCGGCGCGGCGTTCGTCCTCGGTGAGGAGCGGCAGTTCGAGCATCACCTTAACGGGCACACCCGCGGCGACGACGCCGGCAATATCCTCGCGGAACTTGTCATATTCGCCGTCTTTAAGCCATCCGATCTGCACCCCGATATCAATCTGGGTAGCGCCGGCCTTCACCAAAGCTTCGGCTTCCGCGGCTTTCCCGGCCAAAGTCATCACCCCGGTAGTCGGAAAATCAAGAGCGGATGCCACTTCAATCCCGGTTCCTTCCAAAACCTTCGCGGTAATAGGCACCTGAGATCCAGCGACCATAGCCGCGTTGAATCCATATTCGATGGCCTGCTCGGCGTGGCGGATCGATTCGGCCCGCGTGGTTCCGGTCTTAATGAGGGTATGTTGGATATACGGAGCTAAATCGCGCGGGTTCGTAATATTTTCCGGCGCGATACGCGTAGTTTTTTCCATTATTTATCCTTCCGTTCGGATTGTTATGAGTTTCGTGGAAGTACGACGGCGCAGCGTTCGGCACCGAAGCGGGTATGAAGATCATCAATGCTGGGTATACCCGGCAGCACTCCTTCTTTTTCTACGGTAAGTGCGCCGGCGCAATTCGCGAAGCGAGCCGCCTCCACCGGTCCGGCCCCGCAGGTCAGCGCCGCCGCGAGTGCCGCATTCGTGGCATCCCCCGCCCCGGTGGTATCCACAACAGCGCGCGGCTTCTCAGCTGAAATTTTCTCCGCCCTGCCCCCGCTTTCGCACACATAGCAACCCGCTGCTCCGTGAGTGAGCACCACGGTGCACTCCAGAGCTCGGGCGATACGCGCAGCTTTCTCTTGGGGTGGGAGGGCAGCGAGCGCAGGAGCGGCGGCGGCGTTCCCCAACATCTGCAAAAGCGCAACCGCTTCCGTTTCGTTCGGCGTGATGACATCGACCTGCCGCAACACATGTTCGGGTAGGCGCGGCACCGGAGCCGGGTTGAGGATGACGCGCGCTCCGGCCGCGCGCCCAAAGGTGATGGCTCGGGCCACGCTGGCCGCGGGAATTTCGCAGGAGATGAGAACGGTGTCCACACTCTCGAAAATCGCGGCATGCGCGCCGATATCCGCCGGGCTGAGCTGGTCTAAGACCCCGTTGGCTAGAATAATCCGATTTTCTCCGGTGGCATCCGTAATAATCGCACCAACCATAGTCACGCCTTCTTTGGTAACGACGGCGGAGGCGTCCACACCCTCGGCCGCCCACATCTCACGTGCGGCGTGCGCGTACCAATCCGAACCGACAGCGGTGAGTAAGCTGACCGGGATACCTAGCCGAGCTACCCCGACTGCCTGGTTCGATGCTTTGCCGCCGTGTTCCTGGCTGAAGCGCGCCCCGGAAATGGTTTCTCCATCCGCGGGCGGGCGCGCGGTGAAAAACGACAGGCCGACGCCGTAGCCGCCGACAACAAGTATTCGCATTGCTCCCCCTCGAACTCGTGCGTTAAGGCGAGGGTAGCAGTGTGAACAAGCATATACAAGTAGGTACAGCTAGTGGACAAGTTTAGACCGGTAGCGGGGTGCGGTGCACGATGGAGTGAATCCGCAGGCGATCCGGGCGAATCCAGATCCGCGAAGTTTCTACCGGACGGTCGGAGGCGTCGTAGGTTACTTGCTTCATATCGATAAGCGGGAAACCGTGCGGAATTCCGAGGATACGCGCAAGATTGCGATCCGCCCCGGTGGCCGAAATGGTGCGGCTGCCGTGCGAGAGGGCGATGCCGAGACCATTTTCCAGAGTGCCGAAGAGGGAATTTTCCGCGTAATCCTGCTTGACGAGGATGGCACGTTCCGCGCACAGCGGGGGGAGAACCACCCAATTATCAAGGAGCGTGATGGAGCCTTCGGCATCGCCGCGCATGCGGCGCAGGTGGAAAATGCTGCCATCAACTCCCAGCGCAGCCGCAATCGGCGGCGGGGCAGGAATGACTTCCTGGGCGAGCACCCGGGTGGTGTAGTCAATGCCGCGCTGCTCAAGTTCTTCGGCGAGGGTGGTGAGGGAGGAGGTGAGCGGCGAGCGCACAATATCGTGGGCGATGAACGTGCCGCGCCCACGCACCCGCACCAGCAGGCCTTCGTCGATGAGCTGGTCCACGGCTTTACGCAGGGTCCCCCGGGCCACATTGAGCTGTTCGGCGAGGGTGATTTCCATGGGAAGCTGGTCACCGCGCCGCCACGCACCGGTACTCACTTGTTCACGCATCCAGGTGGCGAGCTGCCGAAAAATCGGAGTGGGGGCATTGCGGTCAAGGCCCGGGGACTCGGTGTGCATGGTTCCTCACCATCGCTTCCTGGACGTCTATGTTCGGCTCTATGTTCGGATCCGGGCTGCTTTGCCCGGCATCTCTAGGGTACCGCACGGCCTGGGAGGGCGCTGGAAAGTACCTGATGGTGGGCTGGCGGGCGGGAGTGCGCCGGGGCGTGAGGCGCGGGTGCGAGGCGCGGGTGCGAGCGGATTCGGAACGCGAGGCGCGGGCGGCGCCGGAGACGGTATATTCTTTCCGAGCTGTACCGCGTATGTACCACAAACGCAGTACATTCCCGTCGCCGCCTTCACGCGCCGAGGTTTCCGAAGGCCACCACGTGCACGCCATCGGGACGGGTGTAACTGAGGCCCGATCCGGTCACCACCACGAGGAGCGGATCGGTGCTTTTCACATACCGCCGCGCGAACCGCTGTAAATTCGCGGCTGCTCCATCAATAATGCTCGGAACCGAGCCGAGTTTTACTTCTACCAGCGCCGTACGCCCACCAACGTCCAGGATGCCATCCACTTCCAGCCCGTCAGCGCCGCGGCCGTGATAAATATCGGTACGAGCCAGGTAGCGCAGATCGTGCACAACCTGGGATTCGAAAAGCTGCCCGAAAAACTCCAGGTCGTCCAGGAGTTCGCGCTCGCTTGCGTGCAATGCGGCGACGGCAAGCGCCGGATCGGCCAGGTGATGCTTGGGCGCTTCTCGGAGCGGCGCTGCGGAGCGAAGATGCGCGCGCCAGGCTGGCTGCGGCGTCGTAATAAAAATACGCTGCAAAGAATCGAGGTAGTCACGCACCGAATCGCGCGCCAGGCCGGTATCGCGCGCCAGGGCGCTGACGGACATTTCCGTTGCGGTTCCGCGCGCGAGGGAGGTGAGGAGAGCCGCGACGCGCTGCGGGTCACGATATGTATTGTCCGGAATTCTAATGTCGACGGCGCAGACAGTCTCCAGATAATCACGATTATTAGCACGAGCTTGTTCCGTGCTGAGCTCGAGGTTGCCCGGCCAGCCCCCGTGCGCGATGCGCTGGGCGATATCCGGAACGGTGAGGGAGGAGGAGGCCGGAGTTATCGCAGCTCCGGGCGGTAATTGCGCGAGCTCACGCAGGGAGACGGCGCTGTCACTGTGCCCGGTTTCCGCGAAGGTCATAGTTCCCATCACGAGGCGCGCGAACCGCCCCGCACCGCTATGGCGGGCGGCGCCCTCGCCGGGAGCGGTGGAACCAGTAAAAATGAACTGGCCCGGGCGGTGGCGCCGATCAATTTCATGCCGGGCGAGATCCCATAGCACCGGGTAAACCTGCCATTCGTCCACAAGCCGCGGGGTATCGCCCTCGAGGACAAGCTGCGGGAGCACCGCTAATTGCTGTTCGAGCTGCGGATCGATATCCGCCTGGATCGCACTCTTGGCATACCGGCGGGCCGTCTCCGTTTTCCCGCAACCCTTAGGCCCGGTCACGAGCACACCACCGGCGCGCGCAAGGGCGTCCTCCAGCTCGCTATCGGCCAGCCTGGGCCGGTAAGAGACACTTTCCTGAGCCATATCGCCCGCTTTCATTTTCCCTGATATTTCGCGCTTTTAGGGCGGAGTCGTCAGTTTATGGACCATACAGTCGTCAGTTTATGGACCATACAGTCGTCAGTTTATCGGAAATCGAGTCGTCAGTTTGTGGGGATTTCAGTCGTCAGTTTGTGGAGCGCGGGCGATCCCATTGAAGATATCCTTGGATATAGCGACCTTAGCACTTGCTTCACAACGTTGTAGGAGAGGTAAGTTATGAACACATCCACGGTGGACATCCGCTTCGAACCTTGGGAACTTGAGTCAATTCAGGCGCACGCCAATACGCTGGGCCAAAGCGTTTCGAATTTCCCGTAGGATTACTCGCGAAGACCCCGAAACGATCACCAGCCTCGGCTGAATCGCCGGGGTTACGTTTATCCCGAATAGGCCTCTGGCTTGGTCTTCCGGCTTCACAGAATGTACATTTCGGACCTGACGAGCCGCAAAATGTACATCAGGAACATAAAACCCGCTGAAAACTGTCACCCACGCACATTTTGCTGGCGGCCTAAAGGCCAAGCATGAAAGGAAAACCTGGTGGAGCTAAGGGGACTCGAACCCCTAACCCCCTGCTTGCAAAGCAGGTGCGCTACCAATTGCGCCATAGCCCCTAAGATTCCGGCGCGGGATCCGGAACGTGGTGCCAACGAGAATGCTCATCCATCACGTGCACCAGGGCAGCGACAGCACAACATCCAGCAGCAAGTGAGCCGAGGAAGAAACCAACCCGTTTCATAAGCCTCCTCGTAACCGTGGGCCTAGATGGACTCGAACCATCGACCTCAGTCTTATCAGGACTGCGCTCTAACCAACTGAGCTATAGGCCCGGTGACCACATGAGTTTACACCGGCGAGCCGCTGTTTCCAAATCGTTTTGCTTGCGGTTCGCGTCACACCGGTCCGATGGCGTGCTCAAACACTGTTGTCACACCCGGGAACCCACACCCCCATTCGCGCGTTTTCCCGCACCCGCACGCGCATTTTCTACAACGACGCCGGCGCCGGCGAAGCCGGCGCGCCCGGCCGGCACGTGGCTAGCTCAGCCGCAGCAGGGGCGGGTGGCTGGTGGCCAGTAACTAAGCCAACCGCAGCAGCCGGCGCAGCGGCACCCCAATCCAGGGAGTCACCAAGCGGATGGCCGGGCCGGTGAGCACCGCAGCCGCGAGGGTGCCTTCTCGCACGCCCACGAGCTCCCCGAGCATCGCGAGCGACAATGCGCTGGCCAGAACAACCAGGGCGGCGTCGTTATAGACCTTAATGGCGCCGAAATTAGTCCAGCGATGCACGCCGAAGCGGCGCACTGTTTTCCGGTAGATTGCGATCACCACGCCTTCGCCGGCGTTGACAATCGCCCCGGAGCTCACCTCCACGCAGATTCCTACCGCGAGCACCGCCACCCCGCCCAGGCAGAGCAGCCACTGCTGCGGGTAGCTCGAATACGTGATCTGACCGAGGATCGCGCCAGCCGCTTCGATACCCGTGGCCATAAGTACAGCCATGGGTAATTGTAGAAATTCCAGCGGCGGAAATTCCCGGCGCAGCAAGGCCACCTGGATAACAATGAACACCACGTGCATACACCCGGTCAGGGTGCCCACCGAGATCGGCGTGATGCGCGAGACCACGTAGGGGAGCGAAGAAATGGGGGAGGTACCCAGGTCAGAAGCGATAGCCAGCTGGATACCGAAGCCCATAATGAATAGGCCCAGGGCCAGCACAAGGTAGCGGATAACCCACAGCCACCACGGGACGCGCGCCCTACTCATCGGTGACTGTCAGGCGCAGTCCTCCCACCAGAGCAGCGAAAAGATTGTAGATAAGTGCCGCGATCGCGGAGAGCGCGGTCAGAAGCACAATATGGATAATCCCCACCAGCACAGCGAAAGCCATCCAGCGGCCAAATTCCATGTATTCACCCACCCGCAGCAATTCTTCATTGCCAAGGGTGTCAAAAAGATCCGACATTTGGGAGAACACGTGCATGCCGTCCAGCACGAACCAGATAAGCATCATCGCGATGACAATCATGATGCCAATCGCCACGGACAGCAGGAAGCCGATTTTCATGGCGGACATCGGCTCCACCTTGGCGATAGTCATCCGAATCCGGCGGATGCCCACGGTTTGCTTCGCGGGAGCAGCACCTTCCGGAGCGGATACCCGCGGGTAGGCGCTCGCCCGCTGCCCGGTAGCAGCCGGGCGCCCCGCCCCGGCGGCTGACCCGCTGGCGCCCCGGGGCGGGGCGCCAGCTGCGCCGTCGTACCGCGGAGACGAATGCGCAGGTGCGGAAGCAACGGCCGGACCGCTGTGGCCCTCCGCGGCCATCGGCATGGCGCCACGCACCCGGGTTGCCTCCAATCCCGCGGCATCACGCCCGCGGCCGGGCTGATGTTCCGGAGTGTGTTGTGTATCTGTCATCTCAGTTCTCCCAGGTTTCCGCGGCCGGTGCCGTAGGTTCCTCCGGTTGCGTAGCCGCCGTAGGTTCCGCCGATTCCGATTCGGTAGCCGGTTCCTCCGCTGCCGCCTGCTCGCCGGCGGCGGGGACCTCATCTTCTTCTATCTCCACCTCAGCATTACGCGCGACAGCAATAATTCTGTCACCCTTATCGGGCCGCACGAACGTAACGCCCTGGGTGTTGCGGCCGGTGAGCGACACTTCATCAACCGCGGCGCGCATCACCTTGCCCGATTCCATAATAGCGAGCACTTCGTCACCGCTGGACACCATGAGCGCGCCCACCAGATCCCCGCGGGCTTCGGTCAGCTTCGCCACCTTAATACCCATACCGGCACGCCCCTGCACCCGGTATTCATCCGCGCTGGTCCGCTTGGCAAAGCCCTGTTCCGTCATCACGAAAACCTGGGAATCATCATGTACAACGTCCATGGTCAGCAACGAATCATCCCCGCGGAATTTCATGCCCGTCACCCCGGAAGCCGCCCGGCCCATCGGCCGCAGCGATTCCGCATTCGCCGTGAAACGCAAAGACATCCCGTGGCGGGAGACGAGCAGCAGGTCATCGGCATCATCCACGAGGGAGGCGGCTACCACCTCGTCGCTGCTCCCATCCGCCAGCTCGCGCAGCTTAATCGCAATCAAACCGCCCGAGCGCGGGGAATCGTAATCCTGGAGCGGGGTCTTCTTCACCAGCCCGGACTTTGTGGCGAGTACCAGATACTTCGCGTCGTCGTAACTGCGAATCGAACGCACCGCCGCGATGGTTTCGCCGGGCTGGAAGGCCAGTAGATTCGCCACGTGCTGGCCCTTAGCGTCACGCCCACCTTCGGGAAGTTCGTAACCCTTGAGACGGTAGACCCGCCCGAGGTTCGTGAAGAACAAATGCCAATCGTGGGTAGAAGCAATCCCGAAATGATCGACCACGTCGTCTACGCGCAGCGAAGCCCCGCGAATACCCTTACCGCCGCGATGCTGGGCGCGGTATTCACTCACCTTGGTGCGCTTGACGTAACCCGAGCGCGTGACTGTGACCACCACGTCTTCTTCGGGGATGAGGTCTTCCACGCTCATCTCCCCGTCATAGGGGAGGATGGTGGTGCGCCGGTCATCGCCGTACTTATCGGTAATGGCCTGCAGCTCTTCAGAAATAATGGAACGCTGGCGATCCTCCGAAGCCAAAATACCGCGGTAGTCCTCCACGAGGGCCCGCTTTTCTTCGTATTCGTCCAGGATCTTCTGGCGTTCCAGTGCGGCCAGGCGGCGCAGCTGCATTTCCAGAATCGCATTGGCCTGGTCCTCATCAATATCGAGGAGCTCCATGAGGCCGGTGCGAGCCACATCCACGGTGGCCGAAGCACGAATCAGCGCAATAACTTCGTCAAGAGCATCGAGAGCCTTGAGGTAACCCTCGAGGATATGCATGCGCTTGAGGGCTTCGTTGAGGCGGTATTCGGTGCGCCGGCGGATCACATCCATCTGGTGCGCGACCCAGTGCCGTACGAAACCATCGAGGGAAAGCGTACGCGGCACCCCGTCCACCAGGGCCAACATATTCGCCGGGAAATTATTTTGCAGTTGCGTGTGCTTGTAGAGATTATTGAGGACCACCTTCGGTACCGCGTCGCGTTTAAGAACGACGACGATACGCTGGCCGGCCCGCCCCGAAGTTTCATCACGGATATCAGCAATACCCGGGAGGCGGCCATCCTTAATACCCTCCACCATTTTGTCCAGCAAGCGATCCGGATTGACCTGGTAGGGCAGATCGGTGATGACCAGGCAGGTGCGGCCGCCGATCTCATCCACTTCCACCACCGCACGCTGGGTGATGGACCCGCGCCCGGTCCGGTAAGCATCCTCGATACCGCGAGTCCCCAGGATCGTTGCCCCGGTGGGGAAATCCGGGCCCTTGATGCGGCGCATGAGCTCGCCCAGGAGTTCTTCGCGGGAAGTATCCGGGTGGGCGAGGTACCACTGCACGCCGTCATTCACTTCGCGCAGGTTATGCGGTGGGATGCGGGTGGCCATGCCCACCGCGATACCTTCGGAGCCGTTTACCAAGAGATTCGGGAAACGGGAGGTGAGGATGGTCGGTTCCATGAGCGAGCCATCGTAATTCGGCTCGAAATCAACCGTATTTTCCTTGATATCCCGTACCATTTCCAAGGCGAGGGGAGCCATCCGCGCTTCCGTGTACCGCGGGGCAGCCGCACCCAGATCACCGGACGTACCGAAATTACCCTGCCCGGACACCAGCGGGTAGCGCATGGACCACGGTTGGGCCAGGCGCACCATGGTGTCGTAAATGGCGGCATCACCGTGCGGGTGGTAGTGCCCCATAACATCGCCCACGATTTTCGCTGACTTGGAGAAGGAGGAATCGGGCCGGTATCCGCCGTCGTACATCGCGTAGATAACGCGCCGATGCACGGGCTTGAGGCCATCGCGCACGTCCGGCAGCGCGCGGCCCACAATAACGGACATGGCGTAATCGAGGTAGGAACTCTCCATTTCGCGCTGGAGATCCACCTCCATAATCGCGCCGTGATTATACGTGGACGTCGTTTCGCTTTCGCTCATAATGATGACAAATCCTAGATATCGAGGAAGCGCACGTCGTGCGCATTACGTTGAATGAAGCCGCGGCGAGAATCCACATCTTCGCCCATGAGAACACTGAAGGTTTCGTCTGTTGCGGCGGCCTCCCCGATGGAGACCTGCTTGAGGGTGCGGAATTCCGGATTCATGGTGGTATCCCACAGTTCTTCCGCGTTCATTTCGCCCAGACCCTTATAGCGCTGGATACGCTGCGATTCTTCGCGGGGCAGCCGCCAACCCTTGTCTTTGCCTTCTTCGAGCACATCATCGCGTTCCCGATCCGAGAACACGTAGGAATGCGGGGCATTCGTCCATTTGATGCGGTAGAGCGGGGGCATAGCCAGGAAAACATGCCCAGCTTCGATAAGCGGACGCATGTAGCGGTACACCAGAGTGAGCAGGAGCGTTGCAATATGCGAGCCGTCCACATCCGCATCCGCCATGAAAATGATCTTGTGATAGCGCAGCTTATCAATATCGAATTCATCACCGATACCGGTGCCGAAAGCGGTGATAAGCGATTGGATAGTATCCGAGGAAAGCGCCCGATCCAGGCGGGCCTTTTCCACGTTAAGGATCTTGCCGCGGATGGGCATAATCGCCTGGTGTTCCGGATCGCGCCCGTTCACGGCGCTACCACCGGCGGAATCACCTTCCACAATGAAGATTTCGCATTCTTCGGGTTTATTCGAGGTGCAATCCTTAAGCTTGCCTGGCATCGAGGCGGATTCCAGCACAGATTTGCGGCGGGTCGCTTCCCGGGCTTTGCGGGCGGCCGCGCGGGCGGCAAAAGCCTGGGTACCCTTGCGAATAATTTCTTTGGCATCCGCCGGGTGTGAATCAAGCCAATCACTGAGCTGGGTGTACATCTGCTGCTGCACGAAGGTGCGCGCTTCGGTATTCCCGAGCTTGGTTTTGGTCTGGCCTTCGAACTGGGGATTACCCAGTTTTACGGAGATCACCGCGGTGAGGCCTTCACGCACATCATCACCGGAAAGATTCGGGTCCTTATCTTTGAGGAGCCCGTGTTCGCGCGCGTACTTATTAATCACCGAGGTGAGTGCGGAGCGGAAACCTTCTTCGTGCATTCCACCTTCGGTGGTGTTAATCGTATTGGCGAAGGTATTGACCGATTCGGAATAGGCCGAGGTCCACTGCATGGCCACTTCCACTTCGATCTGTTTCTCATCATCTTCAGCTTCGAAGTAGATGATGTCGTTATTGATGATCTCCGACTTTTTCATCGAGTTGAGGAACTTGACGTAGTCGAGCAACCCGCCGGAATAGCAATAGGACACTTCGCGCCGGGCCGGAACTTCCGCCGCGGTTTCACCTTCGACCCCGGTGACTTCATCGCCTTCCGAGGTGGCGGAGGTGCGCTCATCAATGAGGTTAATGCGCAAATTCTTATTGAGGAAAGCCATCTGGTGGAAACGCTTACGCAGCGTTTCGAAATCATAATCCGTAGTTTCGAAAATATCCGGATTGGCCCAGAAAGTCTGGGTAGTTCCTGTTTCGGTGGTTTCTTCCCCGCGTTCCAGTTCCCGGGTGGGAACCCCGTTTTCATAGGCGATCCGCCACACATAACCATCGCGCTTGACAATAGTTTCCATGCGGGTAGATAGTGCGTTCACCACGGACACACCCACACCGTGGAGGCCACCGGATACCGCGTAGCCGCCCTGGCCGAATTTACCGCCGGCGTGCAGCACGGTCATGACCACTTCCACCGCGGGACGCCCTTCGGTGGGGTGCATATCCACGGGGATACCGCGCCCGTTATCTTCCACGCGGACCCCACCATCCTCACGCAGGGTCACCGTGATGGTATCCGCGTAGCCGGCCAGCGCTTCGTCAACGGAATTATCCACAACTTCGTAGACCAGGTGGTGCAAACCACGCTCCCCGGTAGAGCCGATATACATACCGGGGCGTTTGCGCACCGCCTCAAGGCCTTCGAGGACGGTAATATTCGATGCATCATAAGATTGATCGGGGGATACTTCGCCGACGTGATGCGCAGGGCTCTGCTGAACCGGGCGCTGTTCCGGCTCGGGATGACTCGTTGTTTCCGACACGCGCGGAACACTCCTTCAGGCTAACTCTCAAAAATGGGCCTCTCCCGCGTTAACCGCCGTTCTGGTAGGTACCTACGCTGGAGAGTCCCTCGTCTATTCTAGCCTATAAGCAGCTATGAAACTGAGACGGAGGACCGCTGTGCTGGAGATGTCCGAGCAAGAATTCGAAGAGGCGGTGGCCGATGCCATCGATCTGCTGCCCGAGGCTTTTCTTGCTTCCCTTCCCAATGTGGTGTTTTTAGTGGAAGAAGAACCCGAGCCGGATATGCTCCGCCCGGAGGATTACGACGAGGACGGCTTACCCGCGGTGCTCGGTTTTTACGACGGGGTAGCGCTCACCGAGCGCGGGGATGACGCCGGCTTACTTCCCGACCGCATCTTTATTTTCCGCGGCCCGCTTATGCGCTGGTGCGAAACTCGCGAAGAATTAGTGGAGGAAATCGGGGTCACTATTATCCACGAGGTTGGGCATTTTTACGGTTTGGACGACGACGCCCTGCATGCCCTGGGCTGGGAATAGCCAGCATCGGTGCGCCGGGCTATCCGTAAGTATCCCGGGGCCCGCGCCCGGGAACGGAGAGCGGCCCATGCTTCCAGCTGGGCCGATGCGGACCCAGAATCACAATGTCTTTGACAATCCCCTCCCCTATTTCAGCGGCAATCCGCCCGGAAAGGGTGGCGAGGAGCGCGCGCATCTGGGTTTTCCACGAAGTGGAGGAAGCGCGCAGGGTGAGAACGCCGTCGTCGGAAAAATCCTCAATACGGCAGTGCCGCGCCACATTCGGTCCCACAATATCGTCCCACCGCGCGGAAACGGAGGCGATATCGAGGTGGCTTTGCCAGCCGCGGTCGCGGATCGTGCGAGCCAGGAGTTCACCAACCGGATGCGGGTCGCGCCAGGAGGGCCGGGCCCCGGATCCCACATCACCCCAACCCGGGCCGGGGCTAGCCACCGGATCACCAATGCGATCCGCCACGCCGGGTTCTCCGGCTGCGCCCGTGCTATTCGCCGCAATGTAACGGGGTGCCGCGGCGGGGCGGCGGGTACGCACATCCCCGCGCCGGAAAGCTGCTTCCCGAGCGGCATCCAAGGCGTGGAGCGCGAAGAGATCTCCAGCCTCACGCGCCATCGCGCACCTCCTCGGTTACCGCGCTACCGTTCACTTCTTCGGTCAACGTACCGTCACGAAGCTCCCCGGTAATGCTGCCCGCCGTAATATGGAGGCGATCCCCGCGCAGGCTTTCGGGCAGGTCATCGCCCACCGCGGCGGTAACAATCACCTGGTCAGCCTGCGCCACCAGCTCAGCCAGGCGCTCCCGGCGCCGGGCATCAAGTTCAGCAAAAACATCGTCGAGAAGGAGAATGGGTTCGCCATCCTCGCTCAGTAACTTCCAGCAGGCCAGACGCAAGGCGAGGGCGTAACTCCAGCTTTCCCCGTGACTGGCATAGCCTTTGGCCGGCAGGGTTCCTAAAGATAAGCGCAGGTCATCGCGGTGTGGACCCACCAAATTCACGCCGCGCTCAATTTCTTGATCCCGGCGTTCATCCAGCTGAGAACGCAGCAGAGACCGGGCGGTTTCCACATCCCGCAGCGCCTCTTCTTGGGCGGTGACGGCCTGGCAGCTGGCGGCGTCGTCGTTTAACAGTGCGGCAGCATCGGGAAGAGTGAAACTACCGCGCCACGCATTCGCCGCGTAATCGAGGCGGGCGTGCCCGCGGTTACCGGACACAATGTTGTACATATCCGTGACATACGGGCGTAGCCGCGCCACCAATTCAGCGCGGGCAGCCACGATCTGGGCGGCAAGGGTGGCCAGCTGTTCATCCCATACATCAATAGCGGCGTGATCCACTGCTTTTCCGCGGCGGCGCGCGGCTCCCGCAGTTTTCAGAAGGGCAGCACGCTGACGGATCACCCGTTCATATTCACTTTTCACCGAGGCGAGCCGCGGGCGGAGCTGCACCATAAGGTCGTCCAGGAAAGCGCGCCGTACCGCAGGTTCGCCGCGCACAAGAGCGAGATCTTCGGGTGCGAAGAGCACCGCGCGGATCGTTCCGAGAATTTCTATCGGGCGCACATTACCGCGATTGAGGCGGGCTCGGTTAGCACGCCCGGCATAAATTTCCACTTCCGCGGTGGTTGGTGATTCGCCACGCACCACCCGGGCCTGTACCACGCCAGCGGTCGCACCCTGGCGGATCAGGGCATTATCGGAAGAAACTCGATGGGAGGTGAGAGTGGCGAGGTAGGCGATAGCCTCCACCAGATTGGTTTTCCCCTGGCCGTTCTCGCCCACGAGGATAGTCACCCCGGGGCGGAAACGAGCCACTTCACGCCGGTAGTTACGAAAATCCGCCAGCGCTAAGTCAGAGATGTACACTCACACCCGCGCCTTAGGAATAGGTGCGAATCGGCATGAGGAGGAGGCGGAACTCATCCGTATCGGAGCCGGTTTCTTCGGGTTGGCCGGTAATAACCGCAGGTTTCGTGGGGCTGGTGAAGGAGAGACGCACGAAGGGTGTATCTACCGCGGTCAAGCCATCTTGCAGGTAAGCCGGATTGAAAGCCATCGCAATGTCTTCTCCGGTGAGGGTTGCCGGCAGTGCTTCACTGGTTTGCGCCGAATCGTTTTGACCGGCGTCCAATACCACGCTGCCTTCGCTAAAGCTCAGGCGCACCGCGCTATTTTTTTCGACGACGAGCCGCGCACGCTTAATGGCATCAAGCAACATGAGGCGATCAATCACCGCGTAGCCATTGACGGTATCCGGGAAGAGAGCCCGAACCTGCGGGTAATCGCCGTCGATAAGGCGAGCCACGTTCTGGCGGTCCGCAGCCCGGAAACCAATGAGGCCGGTACGTCCGGTGGTATCCAGGGTCATGCGCACATTACCAACCGAGCCGAGGGACTTCGCAATATCGGAAAGCCGACTGGCCCGTACCAGGATTCGCGCGGAAATCTGCGGATCTTCCGGTTCCCAGGTGAGGTTAGCGATGGCCAGGCGGTAGCGGTCAGTTGCCATGAGGGCAATATTTTCACCGTTGATTTCAATGCAGACCGAGACGAGGAGCGGAAGGGTGTCATCGGTGGAGGCGGCGGTGACAGCCTGGGCTACCGCATGCTGCCAGGCCGCACCATCAACCACGCCCGATACCCCGTCGAGGGGCGGAGCGGCCGGGTAATCTTCCAGCGGCATCGAGGTCATGACCATGCGCGAAGAGCCGCATTGGAGATCAAGTTTGGTTCCTTCGACAGTGAGGTCAATGGGCTTATTGGGGAGTGCGCGGGCATATTCAGCCAGGAGACGCCCGTGCACCAAAATAGTTCCGGCTTCTTCTACATCACCGGTAATTTCAGCGTAGGAGGAAATATCAGGATCGTAAGAGGAGAGTGCAACGACACCGGTGTCTTTGGCTTCAATTTTGATCCCGGAGAGGATGGGCAGCGAAGGGCGGGTGGGGATAGTGCGTGCCGTCCACGAGACGGCGTCCGCGAAGACATCGTGTTCAATCCGCAATTTCACAGCGAACCTTCCTCCCAATGACAAGAACTTCTAGAGCTACTTTACGCGAGGGAGGGCCCGGAAGGAAAAGAATTTAGCGGCTTTGTAATTACAACGGTGTAGTTTACCGCGGCGGGTGCACAGGCCCTCGGCGACCGGTTGTTGTCCGTGCGAGTGTTAATAGGTAGTGGTAGTAGTAGGTGCTGTGGACACTGTGGAAATGTGTTCGAAACGGCGTGAGCATGCGGATCCTGCTTGTGGATGGGCCTGTGGACGGCATTGTGGATAATGAGGGCTTTCGGGGGATGAGACACTTTCCTCACGTGGCTATCCACCGCTAGATCTCGCCGATCCGCTAAATTTATGCTCCTGTCCACAGCTTATCCGCAAGACCTGTGGATAGCTTTCATGCACGTAATGTGGGTGAGGAAACAGGGCAAGGTTCAGGCTGGCATTAAAGATGATGTGACGCAGATCGTCAGGTAGCTGCGTCGTCGCACTACATTAGTCGCACTACATGTGCCGAATTCAAAGTGCCGCACTAAACGTGCCGCACGGACGAAACGCGAGCTACAGCGTTACTCCGCCTGGCTGGCGGCCTGCTTAATACGCACGGAAAGCTCGGAGACCTGGTTATAGGTGGTCTGCCGCTCGGCCATCTGCTTATCGATTTTGCGATAGGCGTGCATGACGGTGGTGTGGTCGCGTCCGCCGAAGAGCGAACCGATCTTGGGGAGGGAAAGATCCGTCATTTCCCGGCACAGGTACATGGCGATTTGCCGCGCGGTCACCGGAATCCGGGAACGATCCGCGCTGGTGAGATCATCAATGGTGATGGAGAAGTAATTCGCCGTTTGCGCCATGATGAGGCTCGGTTTAATATCCACCGAATCCGGATTGGTAATAAGATCCTTGAGAACCATCTCGGATAGCGTGAGCGAAACCGGCTGCTTGGACAGATCCGCGAAAGCGGTGACCCGCCGCAGTGCGCCTTCCATTTCGCGCACGTTTGTGGTCATATGCGTGGCGATATATTCATGCACCTCGCGCGGCACGCTAATACCGTCCACATGCGCTTTCTTTTCCAGAATAGCGATACGGGTTTCCAGATTCGGGCGGTCAATACTGGCCACCACCCCGGAGTTAAAACGCGAAAGCATCCGCTCTTCGAAGCCATTGAGTAGATTCGGGGCCACATCGGAGGTAATAACAATCTGCTTATTGGAATTCGTCAGAGCATTGAAGGTGTGGAAGAACTCCTCCACGGTGGTATCACGCCCGCCAATGAATTGGATATCGTCGATCAGCAAAATATCGACTTTGCGGAAAGAATCCTTGAATTCGCTTTGCCGGCCGTCGCGCACCGCGTTAATAAAAGCATTGGTGAATTCTTCGGCGCTGATATAACGCACGTGAATATTCGGGTAGAGCGAAATCGCATAATTCCCGATCGCGTGCATAAGATGTGTTTTCCCCATCCCGGAATCCGAATAGAGGAAAAGTGGATTATAGGTAGTTCCGGGTGCTTCGGAAACCGCTAGCGAGGTCGCGGTCGGAAAACGATTCGAATCCCCAATCACAAAATTATCGAAAGTGTATTTCGGGTTGAGCCCGGCGGCCGTGGACATCGCCGCAAACGAAGGATCGGCAGAATTCCCGTAAATTTTTTCTTCCCCGGAGGCCATTGCCAAAGTTGCGAGGGAGGTCGGTTCAGTTTTTTCGACCGGTGCGGTTACTCGCGGGGAACTCAGGGCCGACGGCGCAGCAGCGGCCACCGGCTCGGCGGGAAACTCCGGGTAGCCCCCCGGTTCCTCCCGGGTGAAATCTCGATAGGTAGCGGACTGATTCCACTCCGAATCCGGGGATAGTGCAGTGGGAGTTTCCGCGCGGCGCGGAGCCGGAGCGGTCTCTACCGGGCGGGATTCGCGGCGTTCCGCAGCCGGGAGTGGGGATTCATTGACGCTTGGATCAATGGAAATAACCAAGCGAATGTTGTGGCCAAGAATATTGGATAGCGCCCCGGTCATAAGATCGGCAACGTGCTCCTCGATCCAGTTCTTCACGAACTCGGATCCCACCACGATCATGAAAATGTCCTCGGCGGTGGCGAGTGGATGGGCCATGCGCACAAAAGCGGATTGCGAATCGGAGAGGTCACCCTGCATGCGCAGCAATTCTAAGGCTGCCAGCCAAGCATCGCGCGCGGGGTTCATCTCCGCCATGACATCCTCCTGAGGACTCTCCTAAGAAAAAAGGGGGCGAGCCTCGCAGCCAGGTGATCCGAGCGCCGTTGATGATCACGACTGTAAGTTTCACACTATCTGGTGAGGCCATGCCCTATCTGTCTGCCTATCGTAGGTGAATTGACGCGCAACACGCTAACAAGTTATCCACAGGCTTCTCCACACCTGTGGAAATTACATCCCTGTTATTCACAGGTCACTTGCGCGCTGTGGAGCCTTAAAAACCTATCCTCAATCTTTTCCACAGATGTGTATAGGTCGAAAAAATTGCTTCGGTACGTGTTTTCTCACAGTGATCATCCTTGAGATAACGGTCACCGCGCGCTAAAAACCTTTGACTCATCGGCCCGATCTCGCGTAAAGTCATCTAGTCCATGCGTGGTTCAGCCACGCGTTATTTGTCAAGAAGGGCCGCCACCGCTTGTGGATAAGCCCGTCAATATCTAGTGGAGGGGATCACCGTGGTTAAGCGGACTTTCCAGCCGAATAATCGCCGTCGCGCTAAGGTACACGGTTTCCGCAAGCGCATGTCGACCCGCGCGGGTCGCGCTGTTCTGGCAGCTCGCCGTCGCAAGGGTCGCGCCAAGATTTCGGCTCAGTAAATGCTTCCAGCCGTTCACCGCATGCGGAGTTCGGCGGATTTCGACTCGGCCTTTTCCGGAACGCGCGGCTCTGCGCGGCGCGTCCAAGTCATCCTCGGCTCCCAGTCGGAATCGACCCTAACCGGCCCTCACCCTGTGCGGGTCGGTTTTGTCGTATCCAAAGCCGTGGGAAATTCCGTGGTGCGGCATCGGGTATACCGGCAACTGCGCCATCTCATGCGTGCCCGCCTAAGTTTTTTTGACGACGGCGATCTCGTCGTCGTTCGCGCTTTTCCCGCCGCGGCGGGAAGTAGCAGTGCGCAACTCGGTGCCGATGTGGACCGAGCGCTCGCCAAGGCACGCGCGCACCGTTCTCGGCTGGTGAGCACCCCATGACGCCGGCGCGGGACAACGGAGAAGCGGAAGAACGGCGCAAAGAAAGCATGCTGGTACGAGCGGTGCGCTGGTACCAACGCACAATCTCAGCCGCGCGTCCCCCGCGGTGCCGCTATGCACCGAGCTGTTCGGCCTATGCGATACAAGCCATACAGATTCACGGGACCGGCAAAGGTACACTTTTAACCGTGTGGCGCTTGCTACGGTGCAACCCATTGACGAAGGGCGGCGTAGATAGAGTGCCACCACCGGGTCAGTGGCCAAAGAAACCATTGGACCAAGATGAGCTTCTCGAGCTTTACGCCAAAGAAGACGCGTTAGACGATAAGAACAACGCTACGGACAATCCCAACGAGGGTCGTCCAGCAGCGTGAGGAGAAACTAAGTGGATACAATTCTCGCTCCGTTTATGTGGGCGGTCTCGTGGGTGATGTACGGCATCCATGAAGGACTCGTACTCCTGGGTATGAACCAGGGCGCTGGGCCGGCCTGGGTATGCGCCATTATCGGCCTGACCATTGTGGTTCGTCTGCTCATCTTGCCGCTGTATAACCGGCAGATTCGTGCTTCCCGGGCAATGCAGGTGCTGCAACCCGATATCCAGAAGCTGCAGAAGAAGTACAAGGGGAAGCGGGACCAGGTGTCCATGCAGCGGCAGCAGGAAGAACTGCAGGCGCTCTACCGCAAACACGGGGCCTCCCCCATGGCATCGTGCTGGCCCATGCTTGTGCAGATGCCGATTCTCTTCTCGCTGTATCGGGTGCTTATTAACTTCCCCTCCATTGCGACGGGTAAGCGTGGTCCCATCGGGCCGATTACGCAGTCGGTTGCGCAGGATTTCGAAGAAACCACCTTCTTTGGTGCTCCGATGTCCGCCACTATTTCGACCGCAGGTCAATTTGCTAATGCCACCCAGGTGCGGATTGTCGCCGTCGTTCTTGTTGTCATCATGATCGTCAGTATGTTCTGGACGCAGCGTCAGCTCATGACGAAGAATATGCCGGAACAGAAGGATCCGAATAACGCGGCCCTGCGCATGCAGCGCATGATGCTCTACGGTATGCCGCTGATTTATGTCTTCTCCGGTGCGGTCTTCCCGGTGGGTGTGCTCATCTACTGGTGTGCCGGTAACCTCTGGAATATGTGCCAGCAGAGCTGGTTCATCCGCCATAACCCGACTCCCGGTTCGCGGGCTTATATCGAACGCGAGAAGCGCATTCTGGAAAAGCGTAAGCGCAAGGGTCTTACCGATGAGGAAATCGCCGAATTGGAAGCTGAGGAGCAGAAGGGCGGCCAGCGCTACCAGCCGATGAGCAAAGAACGCGCGAAGAAGGCCGGGCTGAGTCCGGATGCTTATATGCCGCGTCCGGAGGATGAGGATGATGACGATAAGCCTGCCGTCGGTAAAGATGGTTTGACGGATGAAGAACGCGCCCGCAAGCGCTACGAACGCCGCCAGGCCGAACGGGCTCGGGCCCGCGCCAAGAAGAATAAGAAAAACCGCGGGAAATAACACCCGGCTACCGGCGTAGAACAAGCTAAACTTAGTCAAAGAAAAGGAACGGACGGGTTGCGCAAAATCTTGGCAGCCCCAGAAGGGGATCCCCCGGATACCAGGAGAAAGAATGAGCGAAACGTCTGAGGATATTAAGAAGCTCGATCGCGAAGGCGATATTGCGGCTGATTACCTCGAAGAACTGCTGGATATTGCTGATCTCGACGGCGATATTGATATCTCGATTGACGAAGATCGTGCCACAATCGCCATTGTCACCGAGGGGGAAGCTGATGAGCGGCTGCGCCGCCTGGTGGGCCGGCACGGTGCCACTCTTAATGCACTCCAGGATTTGACCCGTCTCGCGGTTCAGGAAAAGACCGGGGAACGCTCGCGCCTCATGTTGGATATCGCGGGGTACCGCGATGAGCGGCGCGCCAAGATCGAGGAAATCGCTGCGGAAGCCATCCGCGAGGTACAGGAAACCGGCGATGAGATTGAGCTGGATCCCATGAATCCTTTTGAACGCAAGGTGGTGCACGATGCTGCTGCCGCTGCCGGACTTGTTTCCGATTCCGAGGGTGTAGGCGCGGGGCGTCACGTGGTTATCAAGCCCGCGGATGAGGATTAAGGCGAGGATTAATACGCATATATGGCGGAAGAACATCCGATGATCGAGGTTCCTCCTGCCGCCGGAGCTGACTATTTCGGCACGGCGACATGGGGAACCTTGCTTCATTTTGCGCGCCTACTCGAAGAGGAAGGCGAGGTACGCGGGCTGGTGGGCCCGCGCGAACTCGGCCGCTTATGGTCCCGGCACCTTCTCAATTCGCTAGCTATTGAGGAATTCATCCCCGCGAATGCTACGGTGGGTGATGTGGGTTCGGGGGCTGGTTTCCCCGGAATTGTGCTGGCGATTGTGCGTCCAGATGTCACCGTGACCCTCATCGAATCTATGGAGCGGCGAACCGAATGGCTACGCTACGTGGTGAGCGAATTAGGTTTGCGGAACGTGAAGGTGCGGACCGCCCGTGCTGAACAGCTCAAAGGCCGTTTCACTGCGGATATCGTGACTGCCCGGGCGGTGGCGGCTCTCAAAAAACTACTGCCGTGGACGATGCCGCTGGTTAAACCGGGAGGCCGTTTGGTGGCCCTCAAGGGCGAGCGTGCTGCCCAGGAAATTGACGACGCCGCAGCGCAATTGCAGCGTTACGGAGCTGTGGACGTTGCGGTTCATGCGGTAGTTCCCTTCGGGACGGACGAGGCTACTCGGGTAGTAGAAGTGGTTAAAAAGGCGTCGTAGGTAGCTACGGTAGCGCGCTTCACCACTTAGGCGTGTGGCCAAGTAACGAGGGGAACGCGTGTCGGTTTCGCCGGGTGTATCGAACATATGTTCGTGGTATGTAGTTGTTGTGGATAACGTACGTGACGCAGATGACGGCGGCACAGAGACGCCCTAATACCGGCTAGAATATTCTGAAGTAAGGAGGGCGTTATTTATGAGTGATCCCCGCAAAAAAGTTGGACGTCGTGCTGCGCCGAGTTCGGCACCTTCGCCTGCACCACAGGATCGGGACACTCCGATTGCCCGCGAACTTCGGGAGGATTTTAAGCGCCTCAAGAAGGTAAAAGCGAGTAAGTTCCAGAAGCCGGAGCACACTCGCGTTGTTGCGGTGACGAATCAAAAGGGTGGTGTCGGTAAAACCACCACTGCTGTGAATATGGCGGCTGCCCTCGCTCTTAATGGTATGCGGGTCTTGCTGGTTGATGCGGATGCGCAGGGGAATGCTTCGACCGGCTTGGGTATTAGCCCACGGGAAGAACGCACTGACGTTTACGAAGTTTTTAAGGGCGAAGCGCGGCTGGAGGATGTTCTTATTCAGCTCGAGGATATTCCGAATCTCTACGTGGCACCCTCGAGCATCACCTTGGCGGCTGTTGATTTTGAATTAGGTCAGGTGCCGGGGCGTTATTCTATTTTGCGGGACGCAATTCGGGAAACGGTAGCTAGTTTCGCAGCGCAGGGCAAAGCTTTTGACTTCGTCTTTATTGATTGCCCGCCGAGTATGGCGCTGTTGCCGGTGAGTGCGCTGGTGGCTGCTGATGAGGTTCTGGTCCCGATTCAGGCGGAGTTTTATGCCCTGCAGGGTGTGGCGCAATTGGTACAGACGGTTGAAGACGTGCGCTCGTCCCGGAATGAAAAGCTGCATATCTCTGCTTTTATTGTGACGATGGTGGATACCCGTACAAATCTCGCGAAAGATGTATCGGAGGAAGTGCGTTCACACTTCGGTGATCGGGTACTTCATACGGAGATTCCTCGATCAGTGGCCGCTGCGGAAGCGCCGTCTTTCGGGAAGAGTGTGCTCACCCATGATCCCCGGAATCGGGCGGCTATTGCGTATCTTGCAGCAGCAAAAGAATTTTCAGCTCTCTCATAGTTAGGAGCCATCGTGGCAACTCGCAAACGGCGTGGTTTAGGTAGTGGACTCGGGGCCCTTATTCCACCGGAACAGGCAGAGAATACCGAGAGCCCTATCGATATCTTTTTCGGTACGGTGAAGAAGAAGGACTCGGGGTCGCCGGAAGCTGCGGGCTCACGGCAGTACGAAGATCATCAGCAGGATGATGCTAATCCCCTCGACCTTGGATATGGTCCGGTAAGCGAAAATGTTTCACGTGAAACATTGGGCGGTTCGCAGCGTACGGCTTCGAAGCTGTCGGCCGCTGCGCCTAAAAAGAAGGTGTCCGGCAAGAAATCTGAGGTCATTAACGGAGCGGTCGAAGCCAAGAGCGTTGTTGCAGAATCAAAGGATCTAGCAACCGCGCAAGCTGTGGGAACTGTGGAAGGTGTCGAAACCGCAGGGGCAGGTGTTAAGGCCAGCAATGTTTCACGTGAAACATCGGACGATGATCTTGTTGCAGTTCCGGGTGCCACCTACGGCGAGATCGACGTGAGTGTCATTATCCCCAATCGGGCCCAGCCCCGTACCAATTTCGACGATGACGATTTAGAGGAACTCTCACAGTCAATTAAGGAAGTGGGAGTTCTCCAACCTATTGTTATTCGTCCGCTCCGTAAGCCTGTGGAAGATCACCCCGAGGCACGTTACGAACTCATCATGGGCGAGCGGCGCTGGCGAGCAACCCAGCGGGCTGGTTTGACTCATATTCCGGCAATTATTCGGCGCACCTCCGATGAAGACCTGCTCCGCGATGCACTTCTGGAGAATTTACATCGCGCGGATCTTAATCCCCTGGAAGAAGCAGCTGCGTATCAGCAACTACTCGAGGACTTCCAATGCACCCAAGATGAGCTTGCGAAGAGGATTGCACGCTCACGGCCACAGATCACCAATACGCTACGACTTCTGAAGCTCCCCGCTTTGGTGCAGCGTAGAGTGGCAGCGGGTGTGCTCTCATCTGGGCACGCGCGTGCGCTTCTCGGTCTTGCGGACGCAGGGGCGATGGAACATCTCGCGCAGCGGATTGTGGCAGAAGGATTGTCTGTTCGGGCGGTTGAAGAGATCGTTGCACTTGGGGATGAGTCCACCCAGGCTTCCGTGCGTCGAGTCCGGGTCAAGCGTTATGAAAACGAACTGAGTTCGGTAGCAACGCAACTCGGAGACCGGCTCAATACTCGCGTCAAAGTGGATATGGGCCGTACAAAGGGAACTATGCGCATCGACTTCGGTTCACTCGAGGATCTCAATCGCATTCTGAGCGTGCTCGCACCGGATGTTACAGGCGTAGAGATTCCCTAAGGGGAAGATAGTTAGTAGTAGATCGTTGGTCCTTCGTGTTGCGGGGCAGTGTTTCACGTGAAACATTGCCCCGTTTCGTTATTTCGTCGGGGTTTTATATAGTGCAGATACTGTGAATAATGGTTGAGAAGTAGCTCAACCGCGAATACGGAGGCGGGAGAAGGCCGCTCTCGAATGTTTCACGTGAAACATATGTGTCAAAGGTAAGCTAGGTGTTAGTGACGGTAAGAAAGTAGCCCACAATCAACTGTCGAAAGCTGTTTCAGAACGGCGGTATAAAAATAGGCTAGTTTCAACGGTTGGAAAGAAGTCCAGATGTGTATGGCTAGACCGTTTACTGAAACCGAAATTTTGGCGTGTACGAGCCTTGGTCTAGGATTCTTCTTGATCTAAGAAACAAAAGCGGGCAATGTTTCACGTGAAACATTGCCCGCTGCTTGGGGATTCTCCTGAAGTTGCTATGCGCGCTACTTCGCCATATCGGGGAGATCCTCCGGTTCGCTGGTGTCTCGATTTGCTGCGCGGTGCAGAATTTGCAGGTAAAGCGATTCGGGGCTGGTCCCATTTTCCCGTGCATATGCTTCGACGGCTTGGGGAAGTAGCGACGTCTCCGTCATTCCCGGTGCAATATTAACATCGATGACGTATGGAGTACCATCTTTCAGGATCAGGTCGATTCGGGACACATCGCGAAGTCGAAGAGTGGTATGTGCTGTGAGTGCGGCCTCGGCAACCCGAGTCTTTTCCTCATCAGAAAGACGAGCCGGTACATAGTACTTAGCACGACCGGCGAAGTAGCGCGCGTCGTAATCATACGGCCCATCGGTTTCAATTTCGACCGGAGGAAGCGCGATAGGTCCATCGGCTCCATCAATAATCGAAACAGAAACCTCAGTTCCGTCGATAAAGGTTTCGACATGCGCTTCTTCCCCGTAAGCGAAGCAATCGACCATTGCCCGGGGGAGGTCCCCCGGCTTATCAACGATAGTTACTCCCAGCGCTGATCCGCCCAAATTCGGCTTCACCACCAGCGGGAACTCATAGCGTTCCCCAAGCAGATCAAGAATAGGCGCGACCCCGACTTCACGGAAAAGAGCTTCCGGGAAGCTAACCGACCAGGGAACAGCAAGCCCGGCGTGGCGCAAAAGCGATTGTGCGACCGTTTTATTAGAGGCGATACGGGCGGCGTTCGCCGTCGACCCTACAAAACGGTACCCGCTGAGAGAAAGCAGATCTTGAAGAGCTCCATCTTCTCCGGTTGCGCCGTGCACCAAGGGCCAGACCACCGTAGGATTCATGGAGTTGAGGCGCTGGAGCAAGGTTGCATCAACATCGAGAACCTTGACCTGCGCGCCCGCTTCCCGCAGGAGCGTGGCGACCCGACGCCCCGAACTCAGCGATACATCGCGTTCGTGCGTGAGACCACCGGCAAGAATAGCAACGGTCAGAATATTGTCCATTTTCCCTCCGGACTTCACTCTACTCATCAGTGATGAGAACCGATAGCAATCGAATTACTTCGTTGCCTGTGGCGAGGAATCATCCACGCCGAACATTTGGACTAGATCATTTTCTTGGCTAATAACTTCGCCAAGCCTGCGCACGCCCTCGGTAATGCGTTCCGGGGTGGGGTAGCAGAAAGACAGGCGCATATGGTCATTACCCTGGCCGTCGGCGAAGAAGGCAGTTCCGGAAACGTACGCCACGAGGTTCTTCACAGCGCGGGGAAGCATTTCATGCGCGTTCAGGCCGCCGGGTAATTTGACCCAGGTATAGAAGCCACCGCGCGGCTTATTCCAGGTGCACATGGGCATGTATTTCTCGAGCGCAGCCTGCATGGCCTGGCCCCGCTCGGCGTACATACCGCGGTATTCCTTGACCTGTTGGTACCAATCATAGGTACGCAGATACTCCGCGATAGCGAGCTGACCAAAAGTGGTCGGGCACAGGATCGCATTTTCCGCGGCGAGGGTAAGACGCGCACTCAGCGCAGCCGGTGCCAGCGCCCAGCCCACCCGGAACCCCGGTGCGAAGGTCTTGGAGAAAGATCCCAGGTACACAACACCATCCGGGTTGAAGGTTTGGATGGCAGGAATGGGATCACCGTCAAAGCCAAGCAGACCATAGGGATTATCTTCCACGATAAGAACATGGTGCTTATCGCAGATTTCGGCAATACGCCGGCGGCGTTCCTCAGATTGACTCACACCGGCAGGATTATGGAAATTAGGAATGGTGTACAGGAACTTAATTGGCTTTCCGACGGCCTCCAGATCCTTGATTGTTTCCTCAAGCTGCTCGGGAATCAGGCCATTGGCATCCATGTCTACGTGCACCACATGCGCTTGGTACGCACGGAAAGTTCCCAAGGCCCCAACATAAGAAGGCGCTTCGGCAATAACAACATCACCCGGGTTAATGAAGATTTGGGAAACAAGATCGAGGGCCTGCTGGCTGCCGGTCGTAATATTAATGTCGTCCGGGTGGGCGCGAATACCTTCGGGTCGCATAACCTCCACGATCATTTCACGCAGTTCTTCGGTGCCCTGGCCGCCGCCGTACTGTAGCATTTTAGCCCCGTTATTACGGATGAGCCGTGCGGTCATTTCCGCGAGGAAGTCTAAAGGTAGCCCGCTAATATTAGGCATTCCCCCTGCGAGAGACACAACTTCTGGGCGATTTGCAACCGCGAAAAGCTGACGAACCTCAGATTGCTTCATTCCTAAAGCTCGATCAGCATAGACATTGTACCATGGATCAAGTCTGGTAAATCCGGGACCGGCGTGCTGCTCGCCCATACGTTCTCCTTCTCTTTTAACACACTAAGTGTGCCACGCTCGGGGCCGCGATAAAACAATGTCCGCCGGTGTGCTTCACGCATCACTCAATCGCGAGGCCATTGCGGGGATCATCGCGGGATTACCGCGGAGCTACCGCAGTCCGGGCGTGTGAGCCCTATGGGGTAGTAGCGTACCCGCAAAGAAAGGTGCCTGTCAGCACCGCGCTTATTCGGATCCCGCGAGTTTGGCGAGTTTCACGAGTCCCCGAGGCCCGGGAGTTGTGCCAGAAGTTCAGCGCGGATCTCAAGTTTAGGTACAAGCCCCGCAAAGCGCGCATATTCCTTGCCCTGGTGCACAAGAAGCAGGGTCGGCAGACATTCGAGCCGCGGAATAAAAGCAGCGACGTCGTCCCACGGATTCGACGCGCGAGTATCGGCGGAACCGGCATTCGCGGAACCGGCATTCGCGGGGCAACTACTCACAGGCTCACCTTCGGCGGGATCAATACCTCCATAACCCAGGGCGTGCTGGATTGCGTGGGTTACTTGCGCGGAGAGCTCAGAAAAATCGATCTGATGCTCCGGAGCGCCACCTGGTAGCACGTACTGGCTATCGGGATCAGCTCCGGCAGCAGCGGTTTCGTAACCGCGCCGCGGGCCCACGGGTGGCTGGGTAAGAATATCCAGGTTGACGCACCACGCGTCGAAGCTTACGTCCGGTATGAAACGATGAAGGTCGACGACGCTCTCCTCGAAAATCACGCGCATTGGCCGATCATAGGGAACCCACGAAGCCGTGTAGAGCAGCAACGTAGGAACCTCAGGTCGATACCCGGGCACGGTTCCTCCTTCCGGCCTAGCGGGTAGAAACTCTAGCTCCACCATTCTAAACGCGAACCGGCGAGGCAGATCAGAAATCCACCTCGCCGGTTCGAAATAAAGAAATAAGCGGTACCCGCCCTGGATTACGCGGAATTCTCACCACGGGAGTCCCGTAGCGCTCCCATCACAAGAGTTACGCCGCGCTCCCACCTGCGGCAGCCTGCTGGGCCGCGAGGTTTTCGAGGTAGCGTTCCGCATCGAGAGCCGCCCGGCACCCGGTGCCGGCTGCGGAAATAGCCTGGCGGTAGTACCGATCCACGACATCCCCGCAGGCGAAAACTCCGGGAACCGAGGTTTCGGTGTGCGGGTGGTTGACGACGATATAGCCGTCGTCGTCCAATTTAAGCTGCCCATCGAGAATTTTCGTACGCGGAAGATGACCGATGGCCACGAAAAGGCCGGTCACATCGAGATTCGAATCTTCTCCGGTCACGTTGTTGTGGAGAGTAATAGCGTTCATGGACCCGCCGTCTTCCCCACGAATATCCGTGACTTCACTATTCCAGTGCATCACGATCTTGGGGTTGGCCAGGAGGCGGTCCGCCATAATCTTCGAGGCGCGCAGCTCGTCGCGCCGGTGGATCACATGCACCTTGGTGGCGAAGCGGGTAAGGAAAAGAGCATCCGTCACGGCGCTATCCCCGCCGCCTACCACGGCAATTTCCTGGTCTTTGAAGAAGAAGCCATCACAGGTGGCGCAATAGGAAACCCCGCGGGAGGCGAACATGGTCTCGCCATCCAGACCGAGCTTCTTGTAGGCCGATCCGAGGGCCAGGATAACCGTACGGGCCCGGAATTCGGATTCCTCAGTTCGCACGATCTTGACATCGCCGCTCAGGTCCATGGAGAGGGCGTCGTCGTACTCCATTTCGGCACCGAATTTTTCGGCCTGCTGCTGCATATTAGCCATAAGGTCAGGGCCGAAGATTCCATCCGGGAAACCCGGGTAGTTTTCCACCTCGGTGGTGGTCATAAGTGCGCCGCCGGCATCAATGGCACCGCCGATTACCAGCGGCTTGAGGCCCGCGCGTGCGGTGTACAGCGCAGCGGTCCAGCCCGCCGGTCCGGATCCGACGATGATGACGTCACGAATATCGCTCTCGGTCATATTTCTCCTGTGTTTTTACGAGTGATTGTGCCGCGTTGCGCGAGCACACCGCTCCCATCGGGCACATCATTGGGTACAACGTCCCGGGATGTGCAGCTATTCCCAACCGGTTGTAAACACCGACTGTAAACACCGCTTACTTCACGGTGATTTCGGAAATCTGCAGCTTGAACTGCCCCGCTGCATTCTTGGGCAGCTCCGTGAACCACAGCACCACGTGATCACTGTTTACCGGCGTCGGTGCAGTAAGTGTTGTTTTCGCGCTCATGGGGCCTTCGTTCACAACGGTGCCGCCGCTGGGCTGATCCGCGGTGGTATCACGCCACTGTACGTGTCCACCCTGGCCGCTCAGCTGTAAAGTAACTTCCTTGACGGTGGACGGCTTCGCCAGCCGCAGCTCTATCCCCATCCCCTCTTTGAGCAAGCCAAATTTTGGATTTCGCAGGTATTCCCAGCTGGCCCATTCCGTCGCCGGATTCTTATCGATGGCGAGTGGAAGCGTCTGCGGGTAGTCTTCGTCAGCTTCACTCTTCTGCGGGTTAAGAAGATTCGCTGAAATAATCTGCGGCGTTGTGGAGCTGGGCGTGGCGCCCGCACTCGGCTGGGCACCCTGACCTTCCGAAGCCTGCGGATTGGCCGAAGCCGTGGGCGCGGCAGAAATAACCGGCGGCCGGGTGGACACGTCCATGGGCCGGAAGAAAGTGGTCACAGCAAAGTACAAAGCCACTGCGACCAGGGCAATGGCGCCCGCAACGATGAGCTTGGAGGAGTCGAAGATACGCGATCCGAGATCCCGCCCATTTTCCTCGTCGGTGATAATCGGCCGCGAAGGAGCGGGTGGCCGGGTGGCCGGCTTGCGATCTCCGCGGGTGCGGGCGGCAACTTTTGCCGGCGCTCCGCTCGCGCGCGCGGCCTCGGAAATCGGGTGAATACGGGGCGCGGCCGGGGCAGAGTGATGAGAGGTAGCGGATGCTGCTCGGGTGGTTGCGGCGGCCGCGGCTGC
The DNA here is from genome assembly GCF_059085665.1 of Actinotignum sp. usb-actsch-213. Lineage (NCBI taxonomy): Bacteria > Bacillati > Actinomycetota > Actinomycetes > Actinomycetales > Actinomycetaceae > Actinotignum > Actinotignum sp. usb-actsch-213. The sequence goes on along the minus strand of NZ_JBHNSQ010000027.1, from coordinate 47,765 downwards.
GGGTGTGGTTGCCGCTGGACGTCTCGGGGATATATCGGTCCCCTGGAATGCTCCGGTTTCGTCGGCGTCGCCAGCGCTCATAATGGAACGACGCTGCGGGCTCGCTGCACTGTGAACACTGTTTAAGGAAACCGTGGGTGCGGCATCATGATCGCGTTCCTGGGCAGCGGCTTCACTTTCTGCGTGTTCATATTGTGCGGCTTCGCGCTCAGCACGGGCCCGTTCGGCAGCTTCGTGTTCCGCAGCCTCGCGCTCCCATTCTTCCAGCTCACGTTCCGCTTCGCGTAACGAGGGGAAATGCGGTTGGAATCGCGGTGTTGCAGCATCCTGAGCGCCGCCGCCAGCGCCATCGTGACCACTGTGGCTATCGCTGTGGACTGCGGGAGTTACCTCAGTTTGCGTTTCGCCCCGGTTATGGTAAGCAGTGTTTACCTCGGTTTCTTCGTCGCGGAATTCTTCCGGTGATACCCACTGCGGGTGGAGTTCTACTTCCGGAGCTGCGGTAATACCTAATTCGGTATCGATATCACCCTCGAAATTCGCCCCGGAAACGCCCTCGGGGTCCAATTCCTGGGCTCCGATAGCGGAAGAAGCCGATGCGGCAGAGGGAGCAACGGGAGTCTCATTAGCTTCGGTTGGTTCGCCGGTTTCGGCTGGCTCACCAGTATCGTCGGACCGATCATCAGTTTCAGAAAGATCGCCGGCTGAAACGTCCTTGTTTTCTGGTGCTTCTTCTCCGGCGTGCACGCTTTCGTCAATTCCGGGAACGATATCGGTCGCGGACGGCTCGCTGAAGTCACTGGCGCCGAAGTTACCTGCCACGTCAGATGCACCGGTGGCAGCTGCGGCGTCGTCGTGCTCAGAATCAGCGGCGCCGAAGGAAACGTGACTGGAGCCCAAGGTGACGCGGCCAATCGCGCCCCCGCGGACATGCCCGCCCAGCGGATCGAAACCGAAACGGGAATCCCCGCCGCCGGGAAGCTGCGGCGCCACTAGCACCGGAGTGGGGAATTCACGCAGGTCAGGCCGGTTGAACGGGACGAGGCTGCGCAGTACTTCCCCGGGGGAAAGCAGGCGTTCGGGGGAAAGGGTGCGCCGGAACACTTCTCGGATATCCTCGGGCAGCGAATCATCGCGCGCCAGCGCCTCGAGCGTCGTTTCGTCCGCCTGCGTGCCTTCGAGCAAAGTTGCCAAGAACAGCACCAGGTCAGCGGCCTCGGCGTTATTGAGACTGGCCGGATCGTATTCATCCGTGCGCGCACCGGCCAGAGCAGCGTCAATACCGATGCCGTCCAGGTACACATCCCCGGCATCGCCCACCCGCACCCGCGAAGGCGTGATGCGTAAATGCCGCATACCGCGCCCGGAAACCTGGGTGAGAATCGCGGCGAGTTCACACACCACTGCCTTGCCTTGCTCGGGCGCGAAACCTTCCCCGTGCACATAGCCGGTGAGCGAAGTGCCCAGCGGGATCTCGCTCACCACGAACTTTTCGCCGACGGAAAGCGTGCGCACAATATGCGCGTCGTCGAGCAGCCCGGTGCGCCGTGCCGCATCCAGCGCATCCGCACGCGTGGGAATATCCCCGATGAGCAGTACCCGCACCGCGGTGCCAAGCGCATCATCCACGGCGTACCACTGCTCGGTACCCGCAATATCGAGTTGCTCCTCGTACAAATTCTCCAGGCGGTAGCGACCGGCGAGAGTCATGCCCCTGGTTCCGATGGCGCTCACAGTTCCTCCTTGCCGTGCCTCGCGGCCACATTACTCCTATGGTATTTCGTGTTCCTCGCGCAGTTTATCGACGGCGCGCGGCCCGGCTTCTTCCGCCGCGCTAGCCTCACGTAAATTGTGGAGATGTTTTTCAGGATCGACGCCGCCCGACCGCCGCCCGCTGCGCAGGCTGCGCGCGATCCCACCGAGCAGGAGCACCGCGAGCAGCGCGCCAATAATATACGTCCCCGTGGTTTCCCACCCGGCGCGCACCCGCACATTAATATCCTGCACCGCGCCGATCGGCGTACCCACCGGATCGGTCACCGCGGCCGTCACCGTGACATTCCCCGAGCCGGAAGCCTGTACCGGCACCGCCACCGTCACCGAGGCAGCGGGCGGAATCGTTGCCGCAACGGGATCGGAGGGCACGATGCGGAAATCTTCGGCGCGCAATTCCACCACCGCGCCCACCGGAACGGGAAGGGAATTATGCACGTGCACGGGCAGATCCGCGCTTTCCGAAATGATATTGATCGTGGAGGAGGGCTGGACCGTGACGGCACCGGCCATCTCCTCGGCCAGCTGGGCGAGCTGCGCGGCAAGTTCCTCGCGTTGCTCGTGGTGGTCGCGTAGCGCCACCCCGGCCAGTTGCGCGGCGTGATGGGTGACCGGCCCGGTGATATCTGCGGGTCGCGGAGTAAGAGCGGCCGTGGTGGAAATTGTGGTGACGTGCGCATCACCCCGGGCCAGCTGCGTCGCGGAAATCTCCCCGGGCAGCACGCGCTCCTCGGGAAGCTGGGCGCACCCGGCCGCCGGTTTCTCAAGAAGATCACCGGCCGCGGTGGGCGCTAACCACGGTGCGCTTGTGAGCGCCCCGAGCGCGGCCCCGATATCGCGATCCGGCAAAGCACCGGCTCGCGCCAGCGCAGCACTTTCAGGCCGGTCCACCAGCACCACTTGGGCGCGCGGTGCGGCGGGTAGTTCCCGGTAGGTTGCTGCCGAGAGCGCGAGGGCCGTTTGGCGGGCATCAATGGCGGAGAGGCGGCTCCCGGCGGCTTCCGGCAAACCTTCCCCACCTCCGGAGGCTAGTACATTTGCCTCATCTGAGCTGGGCAGATATCCCTGCACCAGGGCGGAGAGCACGCCGTCCGCACGCAGTGCCGCGGCTTCATCCGGACCCGTTGCAATTTCACCCGAATCCGCCGCTTCGTTTGTGGCGGTTCCGGAATCCGCATCCGCAAGGCCCGCGGCTTCCGCGCCGGCACCGCGAGTTTCGCTCAAAGAACACGTTTTATTCCCCTCGGCATCGAGCGGAATATTCACCCGCCCGCTCGGGCTGAGCCAGGAGGCGTGCGTCGCATCCACATCGGTGGTGATGAGCGCCGCGACTCCCGCATCGCGCAGCGCCCGCGCGGTGGCCCGGTCCGCACCCAGCGCTGTCACCGCAATATCCGAACGCGCCGCGAAGCCGGAAGCCTGTGCCGCCTGCACCGCGTCTTGCCGTGCCAGGGCGAGCTTATCCGCACGCCCGGCATGGGTGAGCGCCGCGGCATCCACGTCCGCGCCCAAACCGAAGAACACGCTGGTCCCGGCCGCAGATTCAAAATTGCGCAGCGCGGCCCGCTCCGGATCGCCCCCGATAAGAAGCGGATCGACGGCGGCACTCACACCAGGGTGGGCAAAATACTCCAGGGTGCTCAAGCGGTGGGGTAGCCGCTCGGCCTGCGATGCGGAACTTGGAGCCGAAGCCGTTGGTGAAGAACTAGGTGCGGTGCCCGGGGCCGACGGCGCAGCCGGGGCACTCGCCCCCTGGGATGCCGCCGGCGCGGATGACGCGGCGCTCGCGGCCGGGTCGGAAGCTGAGGTGACACTCGGTACGGCGAGGCTTCCCGAGGTGGCGGAAGGTGCGGTGGGCGAAGGAGTGGCCGCGCCGGCCGGAGCTGAGGGCACCGGTGCCGAGGGCTGCGGTTGCGGGCTGGCCCCGGGCGCGGGTGCGGTGAGACTGGCGTAGACCTGCTCCTCGAGGGCCGGGGTTCTGCTCACATCGCTCAGGGAGCGCGTGACCGGCACAATTGCACTGATGGGGACAGGCGCGGCGTCGTCGCCGGGAGCGGTGACAATAAAACTACGGTCCGTTGCCGTTTCCCCATCCACCACGGCACTCACCTGGACCCCGCGGGGCCCCCACTCGGCGGGAATCCGCTCCCGCGGAACCGAAAAGGTAACGCGGGTGGACGTTCCGGGCGCAATATCCGCATCCGGGGTGAGGGTGTCATAGAGGGCCAGGCCGGCGGGCTCCGCGCGCATGAAGCTGAGCACCGCGCTGCGCGAGGAGGGGACGTAGCGCTGGATATAGAGCGAGACCGAATTAAGATGCCGTGTTTCCGTGGTGGAATTCGTCACGGCGGCGGTGAGGGTGAGGGTGGCGTCCTTACCGAGAACCGGGGCACCTACGTCCACGATCTCCACGCTGGGTGCGGAGGCCGGACGTACCGGAAGAGCTTGCGCGCTCAGCGGCCCCCCGGCGCCCAGCGGCACCCAGGCAGCCACCAGCCCGGCAAGCGCGCCCCGCCACATCATTCCTCCCCCGCGAGAATCGCGCGGGCCGAGGCCACAATACGGCGTTCATTAGGATAGGCCAGCCGGGATGCCACGCGATCCAAGCGCACCCATTCGGCCTTTTCCGCTTCGTGATCCGGGTCGTTATCAACGGTGATATGCCCGGTGATCCCCTCCAATAAAAAGTGGTGGACAACTTTATGGACGCGATGGTTGGTGCCGGAGAACCAGTAATCAATGGTGGCTAAATGCATGAGCACCCGCCCGGTAATCCCGGTTTCCTCCGCAATTTCCCGCACGGCGGCTTCTTCGGGCGTTTCATTACCTTCCAGGTGCCCCTTGGGGAGGCACCACTCCAGCCGCCCGCCGCGGTTGCGCCGCGCAATAACGGCCACATAGGCCTTCCCGCCGCGCACCCCGATCACAATTCCCCCCGCACTCGTTTCGTTCACCACCGGAAGTGAATGGCGCCGCGCAGAGGCCTGGTGCACGGCAGCGGCGCGCCTCCAGGATCTACGGCCCCCGAACTTGGAGGGCAACGGTGCTGACTTCGACATACCTCTAACACTACAACTAACGGTCAGAGCCCCCGGATGTGGCAACCTTTAAGGGTGACCACTTCTCAACAGACTCCGAAGACTCCAACAACGGACGATATGCCTCCGGGCCAGCGCCGCGCTCTCCTGCTCCTGGCAGGCCAGCGCGCCCTGGCGAATCTCCCGGACGACATCTTGCAACTAGCTTCTATCTTCTCAGATCACGGCGAAGAATTGGCCCTCGTGGGCGGCCCGGTTCGTGATGCTTTCCTCGGTGCACCCATTCACGACTTCGATTTGACTACCTCGGCGCGCCCGGAAACCACCGAAAAACTCCTGGCCCGGTGGGGAACCACGTGGGATATCGGGCGTGAATTTGGCACGGTGGGGGCGCGGCGCGGTGACCTCGTCGTCGAAGTAACAACGTACCGTTCCGATACGTACACCATCGGTTCGCGCAAACCCGATGTGGATTTCGGTGACAACCTCGAAGGTGACCTTACCCGGCGCGATTTCACCGTCAACGCGATGGCGGTGCGCCTGCCCGGTCTCGAACTGGTGGATCCGTGCGGCGGGGTGGCCGATCTCCTCGCCGGGCAGTTGCGCACCCCCGTCACGGCCGCGCAGTCCTTCGATGATGATCCGCTGCGGATTATGCGGGCCGCGCGGTTCGCGGCGCAGCTGCGTTTCGATGTGGCCCCGGATGTTATGCGGGCGATGGAAGATTACGCCGAGCGCCTCGAGATCGTCTCGCAGGAACGTATCCGCGCCGAACTGGAGCGCCTCATGACCGCCCCGGCTCCGCGCCGCGGCATTGAGCTGCTTGTCCATACCGGCGTGGCGGAACGTGTGCTGCCCGAAATCGCGGCGCTCACCGATACCGTGGACGCCCAGCACCGCCACAAGGACGTGTACCAGCACACCCTGCAAGTGGTGGATAACGCCATCGCGCTGGAAGATGAGGAGGTGCCCGGGCCGGACCTCATTCTGCGCCTGGCCGCGCTGTTCCACGACATCGGCAAGCCTGCCACCCGCCGTTTCGAACGCGACGGTTCGGTGACTTTCCGCCACCACGATGTAGTGGGCGCGAAAATGACCCGTGCGCGCATGCGCGAACTGCGTTTCGATAAAACGACGACGAAAAGCGTGGCGCGCCTCGTTGAGCTGCACCTGCGGGCTTTCGGATTTGGCGAACACGACTGGACCGATAGCGCGGTGCGGCGCTTCGTGCGCGATGCCGGGGAACTCCTCCCGCGCCTGCTGCGCCTCATCCGCGCCGATATCACCTCCCAGAACCGGCGCCGGGTGGCGCGCCTGCACGCCGCGAATGACGAACTGGAACGCCGCATCGTTGAGCTGCGCGAACGCGAGGAACTCGAGGCGGTACGCCCCGATATCGACGGCACCCGCATTATGGAATTGCTCGGCCTCGAACCCGGCCCGCAAGTGGGCAAAGCCCGCCAGTACCTCCTCTCCCTGCGCCTGGACGAAGGCCCGCTAGGTGTGGAAGAAGCTGAAAAGCGCCTGCTGGAATGGTGGGACGCCCAGTGAAACTCGTTGGTGATCTGCGCTCCCTGGCCCGCTCGCGGGGATTCCTCAAGCTGCTGTCGGTTCGGCTCGTCACCCAGTGCGGGGACGGCATGTTCCAAATCGGCCTGGCCTCCCTGTTCTTCTTCAACCCGGCCGCGAACGCGGATGTGCACGGGGTGGCGCTCTCCCTCGTGGTGCTGCTCCTACCTTTCTCCCTGGTCGGGCCTTTCACCGGGCCGTTTATTGACAGGTGGCGCCGCCGCCAAATCCTGGTGTACGGCAACCAGATCCGGGCCGGGCTCACGGTGGCGCTGGTGGTCACTACCCTGGCGAATATTGCGTGGCTCACCTACGTGCTGGCCCTCGTCACCCTCGGGCTCAACCGGATTCTCCTCGCGTGCATGAGCGCCGGGCTGCCCAATGTGGTGGAATCGCGCGAGCGGTTGCTCGTGGCGAATTCCCTGGTGCCGACCCTGGGCGGGGCCTCCACCGCGCTGGGCGCGATTCTGGCGTTCTTTTTGCGCCTCGCGCTGCCCGGAGAAGAAATGCAAAAAGTGGGGGCGCTGGTGTGCGCACTGGCGCTCTACCTGGGCGGATCGGGGGTGGCGAGCCTGCTGGGGCGCGACGAACTGGGCCCGCATACCCGCCCGCGCGGTTCGTTCGGCACGGCGCTCGCGCAGGCGGCCCGCGACCTCGTGGCGGCGCTGCGCTACCTTATTGCCCGCCGCACCCCGGCCGCGGCCCTCACCACCATGTCCCTGCACCGTTTCGTCTACGGAATGCAGTTCATCGCCATCGTGCTGGCCGGCCGTAACCTCTACGCCGACCCGGCTAATGCCGATGCCGGCATCGCCTACTTCGGCATGCTGCTCGGCATGATGGTCCTCGGGCACGGGGTTTCCATTATTCTCACGCCTCTCGCCCACGAACGCATGAGCCCGAGCTGGTGGGTGGTGTGCGCGCTGGTGGGCGGCACCGCCGGGCAGGCGATTATCGCGGCGACCACGGACCTTGGCTGGGTGATGGCCGGGCTGTTCATCTTCGGGATCGGGGTGCAGGGCGCCAAAATCGCGGTGGATACCATTGTGCAATCCGATACCGCGGATACTTTCCGCGGCCGCGCCTTCTCTATTTACGACGTCCTCTTCAATATTTCCGAATGCATCGCGGCCGGGGTGGCGATTCTCGTCTTGCCGAGCATCGGATGGTCGCGCGAGGTGCAGCTCGCCCTTATCGTCATGGTCTGGTGCGTGGCGGGAGCGTACGCGCTTTTCGTGCGTTCCAGCGGCGGGCGGCCCACCCCGGTCACGCTGTAGCCGCTCCGCTCACGGTACGACGCCGCCACCGCGACCCGCCGCGGCACCTTGGGTGCGGGGCGCGGGCAATCCGTGCGGAGCGCGGAAAACTGGCAAGATAAGAAGTAAATGACCCGGCGCGCATCCGCCACCGGGACTCCCACCAGGACGGAGGATCCTATGGCCGCCACTCGACCAGGTGATATTCCACGTGATCGTATTGCCCAGGCTATTGACACCCTGCCCACCCAGGTTGCTGGCTCCCGGGCGGGCAACGATAGCGGCGGTGAGGAGAGCGCGGGCGGTGCGGCGTCGTCGGCTATAGGACGGGCAAGCGATGCGGAGAATTCCGGCGCCGGTGAACAAAGCGGCTCCGGGAACTCGGAGGTGAACCGCGGCACGGATGCGGGTCACGGCGAGGATTTTGGGGTGAAGCTGCTGCACGCGGCGGCACTTCTCACCATCGTGTGCGTGGGCCTCTACCTCATTCACGATTTTGTGGGGCCGGTGTTCCTGGCTCTCACCCTGGTATTGACGGTGCGCCCGGTGCATCGCCTCCTCCTGCGCCACCACGTGCCGCGGTGGCTGTCCGGAACACTGACCGTCTCCATTATTGTGGTGGTGCTCCTCGCGGTGGTGGGTTTGACGGCGTGGTCTCTGGCCGGACTGCCGCGCACCCTCATGAGCTACGAAGATAAATTCACCAAGCTTTTCCAAGACACTATGACCTGGCTGGAAAGCCTGGGTTTGAGCACGGATCAGCTCAGTCAGCGCCTGGGTGACGTGCTCAATATGGACACGATTATTTCCCTGCTCAGCCAGGCATCCGGGGCGCTCATGAGCGTGGGGAGCCTCATGTTTGTGCTGGCGCTCGCGATTTTCTTCATCACGATTGACACCCTGTCCGTGCCGGCGCGCGCCCGTATCGTGCGCGATCACGATCCGGATCTCTACCGTGCCCTGGCCTCCTTCGAGGGGCGGGTGCGCCAATACTGGCTGGTGGCCACCCTCTTTGGTTTGCTGGTTTCCACCCTCAATTATTTCGTCATGATGTGGTTGGGGATTCCGCTGGCACTGGCCTGGGCGCTGTGGACCTTTGTTACGAATTACATTCCGAATATTGGTTTCATCCTCGGTGTGATCCCGCCGGCACTCATGGGGCTGGTGGATAGCGGGCCGGCCACCGCGCTGTGGATTCTGGTGATTTTCACCTTCCTCAACGTCACGATTCAGGGCGTGCTGCAGCCGAAGATCGTGGGGGACGCGGTGGGATTGTCCACGACCGTCACCTTCCTTTCGCTGCTGTTCTGGGCGGTGGTGCTCGGACCGCTGGGAACGATCCTCGCGGTTCCGCTCACCTTGTTTATCAAGGCGATTTTCGTGGATTCTTCTTCGCGTTCGCGCTGGGTGGAGGCTTTCCTCGTGCCCGAATCGAATGCGAAAACTCGCGCGGAGCGCGGCGTCTACGATCTTGACGAACCGGTCCGGGAAATTTACCGTGATTTCACTTCGCGGGATTCCGAGGTGCGCACCAAGATGCGGGATCTGCGGAAGATTTCGCGACGCCGCAAGAAAGGTATCCGCGGGTAGCTTGGACCACGCGGGTTAGCCACGAGCGTGTGACCTGAGGCAGACTAGATACGCGGCGCGACCGCGCGCCGGTAGGGAGTAACGATGGCTGGAACGCGAACGGGTCGGACACAGAAGGGGCGCGCGCGCACCACTACGGGGCGCAGCGCAGGCCCTGCGGGTCGTGCCGGAGCGCGCCGGGGCGGAACGGGCACGGGCGCGCGCCGCAAGCGCTCGCTATGGAATTATCCGCGCCGCGGCAAGGGGCCGATTCACCGCTGGATTCCCTCGTGGCGCTTCGTGCTCGGAATGTTCTTCACCCTGGGCTTCGGCGGGCTGGTTGCCCTGGTGACGCTCTACATTTTCCTGCCCGTCCCCAGCCCCGATGATATTGCGACCGCGGAAAAAACCACTCTCTACTACCGCGACGGCAGCACCGAATTGGGCAGCATGTACGAGGTGAACCGCACCCCGGTCCCCCTGGAATCCCTGCCCGAGTACGTGGGCAATGCAGTGGTTGCCTCAGAAGACCGCACTTTCTACTCCAATTCCGGGATTGACCTGGGTGGCATCGCGCGCGCCGTCGTCAATAATATTCGCGGTGGGGCGCGCCAGGGAGGCTCCACCCTCACCCAGCAGTACGTGGAGAACTACTACCTGGGCACCACCACTGATTACATCGGCAAGGTGAAAGAAGCCGTGCTCGCGGTCAAGGTGGACCGCAATTCCTCCAAGCAGGACATTCTGGAAAACTACCTCAATACTATTTACTTCGGGCGCGGTGCCTACGGGATTGAAAGCGCAGCTCAGAACTACTTTGGTATTCCCGCCGCCCAGCTGAGCCTGGACCAGGCCGCGCTCCTCACCGCGGTTATTCCGGCGCCCTCCGCCTGGGACCCGGCGGTTGATCCGGAGCGAGCTGCCCAACGTTTCGACCGGGTCATTAACCGCATGCTCGAAGACGGCTATATCACCGCTGACCAGGCCGCGGGTGCCACCATGCCCGCGACCATCGAGTATGTTGCAGCCAAGCAATTCAGCGGAACGAACGGCTACCTGCTGGCCGCCGCCCAGCAGGAACTTATCGCCACGGAAAAGTTCACCGAGGACAGCCTCAACCGGGGTGGCTATACGATTGTCACCACACTTGACTCGACCATGCAGCAGGCCGCGGTCGATGTCGTCAATGCCCTCCCCAAAGATCGCCCGGAAAACAATTACGTGGGTATGCTTTCCGCGGATCCGTCCACCGGAGGTATTTACGCGATGTACGCCGGCGCGGACTACCAGGAACGCCAGCGCAATACCGTCACGCAGGATCGCGCTCAGGCCGGATCGACCTTCAAACCCTTCGGCGCGCTCGCGGCTCTCAAGCAGGGCAAATCCATCGACGGTACCTATTACAATTCCCCCGCGGAGCTGAAAATTGGTGATATCACCATTAGTAATTTCGACGACGCCAATATGGGAAATATCAATATGCGTACCGCCACCGCGAACTCGGTGAATACGTACTACGCGCAGCTCAACGAGGAGGTGGGGCCGCGTAATACCCGTGCCGCCGCGATTGAGGCCGGGATTCCGGAAACCACGCCGGGTCTGGATAATTCCCTCACCAATGTGCTCGGCTCGGCTTCCCCGACCAATAAGGAGCTCACCCAGGCCTTTGCCGGTTTCGCCAACCGCGGGGTGAGTGTGCCCTTGCATGTGGTTAGCGAGGTGCGCGATGCGCAGGGTACCGTGGTGTACCGCGCGGATACGGCCGGTAAGCGGGTGCTCGATCAGCGCGTTGCCGATAACCTCAACGAGTTACTCCAGGAACCCACCGGCCCGCGCGGGACGGCGGATCGGGCCGGGCGGCTCGGCTTCCAGGTGGCTGGGAAAACCGGAACCTCCACGGATCTGAAATCCGCGTGGTTCGTGGGCTACAACCCGAAGATTATTACCACGGTGAATATGTTCCAGATCGGGCCGAACGGTGAGGAAGAGTCGCTGGGCGGCTGGGGTGCCTACCCGTGGGGTATCGGCGGGAACGGCTACCCGGTGGATATGTGGGTGGACTTCATGAAGGCCGTTACCGGCACTATGGAGCTGCCGAAGTTCCCCGAACCGGAGCTTATTGGCGAGAAGCGCCCCAGCTTGCGGCCTACGCGCCTCGAACCGGTGGAAGAAGTAACGACGACGCCCGAACCGAGCGCGGAGCCAAGCGAGCAACCGGCGCCGGCCACCGAAGAGCCGGCACCCGAACCGAGCGCTACGGTGCCCCCGGAGCTGCAACCTACCCGGATGCCCGCCCCGCCCACGGAAACTATCCCGTTGCCCACCGAGCCGGCTGAACGCGAGCGCGTTCCCGGCGCGGTGGGGTAGGAGTGGGCTAGCGCGTTCCACACTCTCGAAGTGTTGGCCACCCGCGTTTTAGACTGACCTCATGAAAATCTATCCCTTCTGGGCGCGGGAGAGCGCCCCGGTATCTACCACGTCGGGGCCAGCCACGGTGGCGCAATGGGGCTGGTCCGCCAACTCGGAAGAAGAGGCGCAAAAAGTCGCGGCAGCGCGATTGCATCGCCTCGTTGATCGCATCGCTGAACTCGGTCATTTTCCCCGCGAACGCCAAGCTCGCGCGGAATACTATCCGGGCACCCCGCTGCGCGAAGAGATCCTGTCCGTCCTCAGCAGGGAGAACGGCACCCCTACCTGCGCGATCACCCGAAATCGCTACGGAGCAGAGGTTCTCAATACCGCAGATATCCTCATCGCGGATGTGGATGTTCCCGAATTAGAAGAGGTGGCCCGCGCGCGAGGCGGCAAACGGGCCGGCGGGCGAGCCGCAGGTTCTCAGAACAAACCCGGTTTCCTCGCCCGACTTTTCGGTTTCGGCGCGAAGAAGCAGGAGCGGCCCGCCGGCTCTGCTTTCGAGCCCGGACCGGGTGCGGCACCTGCTCTCGCACCGGAACCGGCATCGGTAACCGCGGCGAACACCGCTCCCGGTTCCGCCTCCATCCCGGGGCTCATCACCGAAACAGCGCCGGTACGCCAGCATATGATCGAAGCCGAACTCATTGCCTTTGATCGTATTGAACATTTCGCGCGTCTCAATGCGGCCTGGCCGGTTTTCGTCTACCGCACTTTCAAAGGTTTCCGCGTGATCGTGGCTGTCGAGGGTATCGCCGCGGACTCCGGGGAAGCGCAGATGATCCTCAATCAGCTCGGTTCCGACCCGCTCTATATGCGGTTGTGCCGGGTGTACGAATCCTACCGGGCGCGCCTCACCGCCAAACCCTGGCGAGTCGGGATCGCGGCGCCCAGCGTGCGTTGGCCCGAGTACGATGCGTCGTCGGCGCTATGCGATCCGGCTGCGCGCGAGGAAATGTCACGGTGGTTGATGCGGTACGACGCCGCCCGCGCCGGCTACGCCACCACGCGCTTCATTGCTGCCTTCGGGCCTTCTCCTACCGGGCGCGCGGCGGAGATGGTGGCTGTGCACGCACGCGCTACCGGTGCGGAATCCGGCCTGCCACTCGCCTAGAGCTGGAGGGTGCCCGCCCACTGGTTGGCCACCGTATCGAGGTAGCCGAGGTGATCGTCGAAAAGCCCGGCGTACCTTTCGGTCATCTCCAGGGTGATGGTTCCTACCAGTTCGGTCCACGCGCGGATCACGGAGACGATGAGGCCGTCCGGTAGTTCAGCCAGCTCCGCATCAAGAGACCCGAAAGTCATGCGGATGCGCCACAGATCCACCCCGAGCGCCCGGGTTTCGGGGCCTGTCAGGGCTTTATTGCGCCCACCTTTGGCGATGCGGGCCAATTCGAGGGGGACGCGCAGGGCCGCGGCCGTGGTCATTTCCGGATTGGAAAAATCAATCGCGCTGGCCCCATAAATAAGGGAGAAACGATTCGGGTAATCAAGGGCCCAGGTGTGGGCGGCGCGCCAGGCCGCCACCCAGCGTTCCCGCCCTGACATTTTTTGATCCGCAGCCCGGCGCATCGCCCCGGCCAGGTCACGGTAGGCTTCGGCCGCCAGGGTGGTGAGGAGTTCTTCGCGGGAGCGTACGTGGCGGTAGGGAGCACCCGGGGAAAGCTCAAGGGAGCGAGCAATCGCGCGCATGGAAAGCTGTTCGGCCCCGGCGCGGTCAAGCTGCGCGCGGGCCGCATCCAACAGCTTTTCCCGCGTGGTGGGTGCTTCACCTTCACTCATAGCTCGCTCCTGTGTTTGTGCCCGGTAGGTCGCCACAATCGCGGTGGAGCGACCTAGGGAAAGTCTACCGTTCCCCATGCGTGCAGGGCCGGGATTCTCACGGAAATACGGGCGAAAAGGCGTGGGCCGCTCCATATTTAACCATCTGGAAAACAATGCCGGTACCGGCTAGACTGAGGGACTGACCTATCTGTTCGCGGGCGTCAGCATGCGGATGGGCGGGTCAACGCATAACCCTTCTGCCGCGGACGGACCGCGGCCGTTTAGACCAGAGGAGGTGGGTAGACATGCGTGAATACGAGATGATGATCATCCTTTCTCCGAACGTTGACGAACGTAATTTGTCGACCAACGTTCAGAAGCTGCTCCAGGTTGTCCCCAATGAGGGCGGCGAACTGGAAAAGGTCGATATTTGGGGCCGCCGGAAGCTTGCTTATCCCATTAACAAGCACTCGGAGGGCATTTACGTCGTCGTCGATATGAAAGCGACTCCCGCAACCGCAAGCGAACTTGACCGCCAGCTCGGCCTCAACGAGGACGTGCTCCGCATCAAGCTCCTGCGTCGCGACGAAAAGTAAACGTACCACCAGCGTAAGAACCGAATCTGAGAAAACAACGGGGTAAAAGGAGCGATTATGGCAAACGAACCGGTCATTACGATCGTCGGTAACCTCACCGCCGATCCGGAAATGCGTTTCACGTCAGGTGGTGTGGCGGTCGCGAGCTTCACGGTTGCTTCCACCCCGCGCAAGCGCAATGCCCAAACAGACCAGTGGGAAGATGGCGAACCAATGTTCGTGCGGTGCTCGGCGTGGCGTGACTACGCGGAGAACGTCGCTGAATCGCTGTCGAAGGGCATGCGCGTGCTGGTAACGGGCCGGCTGACGGTCAATCGTTACCAGACCCAGAACGGAGAACAGCGCGAAGGTCTGGAACTTCAGGTTGATGAAATCGGGCCCTCGCTGCGCTACGCCAAGGCCCAGGTCACGAAAACCAGTGGCGGCGGTAATTACAACCGCGGCAACCAGGGTGGCTACGGCCAGAACCAGGGCGCTCCGAGCGGTCAGGGCGGGCAGGGCTCCTACGGGGGTCAGGCCAGCTACAACGCTCCGCAGGGCGGCTCGGCTTACGATCCGTGGAGCCAGCAGCCGCAAGCCCCGCAGGGCGGTTCCGCTTTTGACGATATGCCCCCGTTCTAAATACGCGTTCTAGATTTCCGGGATTACGCACACACCAGTTATTGACATTTTGACTCGGGCCACTGCCCCGCGGCGCGCAGAAAAAGCGCGGTAGTTGCGGGAGCTTCGGTAGGCATGAGTCGCAGCAACACAAGGAGACAACTATGGCGAAGGGACATCTTCGCAAGCCGTTGAAGCGGAAGACCGCTCCGGTGAAGGCCATCAAGGTCGGCAATATTGACTACAAGGACACCGCTACGCTGCGCAAGTTCATTTCGGACCGCGGCAAGATCCGCGCCCGCCGCGTGACCGGTGTCAACGTTCAGGAGCAGCGCAAGATCGCCAAGGCGATTAAGAACGCCCGTGAGATGGCTCTGCTTCCCTACTCGAGCAACGCTCGCTAAGGAGGCACATAATGAAGCTCATTCTTACGCACGACGTCGAACGCCTCGGCACCGCCGGTGACGTTGTCACCGTCAAGGACGGCTACGGCCGTAACTACCTGCTGCCGCGCGGCTACGCCACTCCGTGGACCAAGGGTGCTCAGAAGCAGATCGATCAGATGGCCGAAGCGCGCCGCAAGCGCTCCATCACCGATCTGGAAGCCGCGCACGCGCTGCGCGATGCGCTTAACGAAGCTGTGGTGCAGGTAAAGAAGGCCGCCGGTGAAAATGGCCGCCTCTTCGGCGCGGTGACCTCCAAGGACATCGCTGAAGCCGCTACCGAAACCGTGGGCAAGCCGGTGGATAAGCGTTGGATCACGCTGGCATCCCCGATCAAGTCCCTGGGCAGCTACACCGCTAAGGTGCGGGTGCATGAGGATGTCACGGCATCCCTCCAGGTGGATGTGCTGCGCGCACCCAAGAAGTAATAGCTGATAGCTAGTTCATCAGCACGCGAAGGCGGGGGAGAACCTTAGTGGGACTCCCCCGCCTTTGTGCTGCCGTCGCCTTTGTGCTGCCGTGCCCGCTCTCGCCTAGCTCCCTAGCTGCACCCACTTTTCCCCGCGCACCCGCAGGTACATGGGCAGCGCCCGGGCGCTCATGCACACCCCGGCATAGCCGATCCACAGCCAGATGAATCCCGTTTGCCCGGAGGTCCATTCCAGCAGTCCGAGCACCATCGGCCCGTACAGGGCGAGGGGGATAAACATCATCCACGCCAAGGTCGTGAGGTCGCCCGCGCCGATGAGGACGCCGTCGAGAATAAATGCAACCGAGGCAATCGGGAAAAATACCGCGATAACGAGGAGGCCCCAGAAGGCTAGCCAGCGCACGTCGCCCGCGGTGCTCATGATCCGCACGATAAGCGGCGAGGTGAGGACGGTAGCGGCCCCCAGCACCGCACCCACGCTCATGCCGCGCGTCAGGCAGCGCCCGAGCACTACCCGCAGGCGCGATTCGTCGCCGGCGCCGGAGGCTTGGCCCACGAGGATTTGGGCGGCCATGGCGAGGGCATCCAGCCCGTAGGAGGCGAAATTCCAGATGGTCATGGTGATTTGGTTCGCGGCGAGCGCTTCGGTGCCGAGTTGGGTCGCTCCGGTGATTTGCAGCAGGATAAGCACGCGCAGCACCGCGGACCGCACGATGAGAGGTACGGAATCGTGGAGGGCGCGGAGCACACCCACTCCGCGCGGCGCGAGCGGGGCGTGGTGCTCGCGCGCATGATGTACGACGACGCCGGTCAGTACTACACCCATAACCGTTTGCGCCGCCGCGGTACCGATTCCGGCTCCCGCCAGGCCCAGCCCGGCAGGGTAGATGAAAACAAAGTTGAGGGGAATATTGACGAGTGCCCCGAGTACCGAAACTTTGAAGGGCGTGGTGGTGTTCCCCAGCCCGCGCAGGGTTCCGGTGGCGGCGAGGACGACGAGCATACCGGGGAGCCCCGCGGCGGAAAAACGCAGGTAGCGTGCCCCTTCGGTGACGACGATTCCCTCTGCTCCGAAGATCTCCAGAATCTGGGGTGCCCAGATAGCTAAGACCGCGCCGAGTAGCACGCCCAGGGTACCGGCCAGCCAGAGCCCGTCCATGCCTTGGGAAAGGGCGGCTTTCATGCGCACAGCTCCCACGTAGCGGGCGGTGGCGGAAGTGGTGGCGTAGGCCAGGAAAATGCATAGCCCAACGAGGGTGGTGAGAATAGTGGAGGCGAGGGCGAGGCCGGCTAGCGGCCCGGTGCCCAGGTGGCCGACCATCACGGTATCGGTGGCAACGAGGAGTGGCTCAGCCAGGAGGGAGCCGAGGGAGGGAAGGGCCAGGCGTGCGATCTCGCGGTCGATAGCGTGCTTGGTGGTGGCGCGGTCGCCGGTGGGCCTGTTGGAATTGTTCTCGGGTGTCGTCACGTCCGCTAGCTTAGCCGAGCCCGGGTGAGGCCGCCGGTTTCAGGGCTGCCAGCCGCAATTGGCCTCAGCGGCACCCGTAAGCTCCCGGCCACCGGTACTTGAGGAAAGCCTCAACGTGAGCGACCTCACGGCCCATGAGTGTGGAGAACTTGGGGCCGCATCTTTCCACAGTTGTGGACAAACTTGGGGACGGAATACCGGGGATTTCCCCCACTCCATCCACAGTTGTGGATAGTTGTGGGTACAAATGGTGAACAATCCCCAAGCTATCCACAGTTTGTCCACCGGTTATGCACGGATCCACCGGCGTGTTTACACATCCGCGCGGGGGAATTAACTTGAAATTCACCTCGTAAACGCGTTACGAAAGCCAGTGGAGATCTATTGCCGAGAAAGGGAAGCTATGTCCGTCGTCAACAACGGTGCAAAGATGCAGGGGTCATCTTTTGAACGTACCCCTCCCCAAAATCTCTCGGCCGAACAATCTGTTCTGGGCGGAATGCTGCTCTCCAAAGACGCTATTGCCGATGTGGTAACCGTGCTAACCGCCGATGATTTTTACCAGCCCTCCAACGCCACGGTGTTCACGGTCATCCTTGAGCTTTTCGGGCGCGGGGAGCCGGCAGATGCCATTACCGTGGGCGCGGAACTCAAAAAACGCGGGGATCTGGAGCGCATTGGCGGGCTGCCGTATTTGCATACTCTGGTCGCCTCGGTACCCACGGCTGCGAATGCCGGGTATTACGCGAATATTGTGCGTGAACAATCCCAGCTGCGCGGCTTGGTGGAAGTGGGTACCCGCATCGCCCAGCTCGGCTACACCACTGACGGAGCGGATGTTATGGGTCTCATCAATATGGCCCAATCGGAGGTTTTTTCCCTCGGTCAATCGCGGGAGGCTACGGATTACGCCACGATGGCGGAAATCGTTCCCGGGCTGCTGGATGAATTGGAGAAAAACGCGGAACGCGCGGGCCAACTAGAAGGGGTGGCCACCGGGTTTATTGACCTGGATGCCAAGCTTAACGGTTTGCGCGCCGGGCAGATGATTATTGTGGCGGCCCGCCCGGGTGCGGGTAAGTCTACGCTCGCCATGGATTTTTGCCGGCAGGCTGCCATCCACAATCACCAGCCGGTGGTCTACTTCTCCCTGGAAATGAACCGTACGGAACTGTCCATGCGTTTGCTCGCTGCCGAGGCGGGAGTTTTCCAAGATCGCATGATTAAAGGTGAGATGACGCAGCAGGATTGGGACAAAGTCGCCGGCGCCGTCGAACGTATTTCTACCGCGCCGCTTATTGTGGATGATTCTCCAAATCTCACCTTGCCGGAAATCCGCGCAAAATCGCGCCGCCTCAAGCAGCAGCACGATATTCAGATGATTGTGATCGACTACCTGCAGCTTTTGGCTTCGGCTGGGCGGGTTCCAGAATCACGCCAGCAGGAAGTCTCGGAGTTTTCACGCTCGATTAAATTGCTCGCTAAGGAATTGGAGATCCCTATTATTGCGGTGGCGCAGCTCAACCGTGATTCGGAAAAGCGAAATGATAAGCGCCCCCAGGTGGCTGACCTGCGTGAATCGGGTTCTTTGGAGCAGGATGCCGACGTCGTCCTTCTTATCCACCGCGATGATATGTACCACCAGGATTCGGAGAAGGCCGGGCTCGCGGAAGTCATTATTGGCAAGCAGCGTTCCGGGCCTACCGGCACGGTGGAGGTGGCATTCCAGGGCCACTACGCGCGTTTCGCGAATCTTGCCGAAAACTAAATCCGAGCCGAAACAGTCGCGGGGGCGCGCTGCGCATATGCAACGCGCCCCGCGCAAAATACTATTTATTCCCGGTGCTGTGCCGGTGGGCTAGCTACGCCAAGCTAGCTGCCCGATCTAGCTACGCCAATTCAAGGCTGTCTCGCACCGCGGCCAGGAGGCGGCAGACGCGCGCCTGCGGCAGCGGCTCGGAGGAAAGCTGGTTCTCCACGTAGGAGAAGGAGATTCCGGTACCCGGGTCCGCGAAGGAAAGGCAACCGCCGCGCCCGTTGTGTCCGAAGCTGCCGCGGGAGAGCATGGGCTCGCGCTGGCTGCCCAGCTGGAAGACCAGCCCGTAGCGGGAGGTCGAATCACACAGGACTTCGTCGAAGCCTTCGGCGCGGGTGGCTGAAACCGCGGTGATGAGCTCGGCATCGTAGCGCGCATAGCGCCCGTCGCAGAACGTCGCGTAGAGGGTTGCCAAGGAGAGTGCGTCGGCATGCCCGTTAATAGAGGGCATTTCCGCGTCGAGGAAATGCGGATCGGTGATGGCCGAATCGGTGTCCTGCGGGGATTGGTAGGCGTAGGAGGTTGTGGAGTTCGGATCGGCCTGGGCCTGGCGCAGCGCCCCGCCCCAGCCCTGGGTGCGCGGGCCCCAGAAATGCTTGGCGATGCGGGAACGCTCGGATTCCGGGCAGCCAATCCACACGGACAGGTTGAGGGGCGCCCGGAAGTTTTCTTCCAGGTAGTGCTTCGGGGTGAGCCCGGAAACCCGCCGCACCAGCTCTCCGGCCAGGTAGCCCATGGAGAGCGCGTGGTAGCCGTGTTTGGTGCCGGGCTCCCAGCGCGGGGCCTGGGCCGCGAGCTCGGAGGTAATCAGGTCCCAATCGAAAAGTGCGCTCGCGGGCAGAATATGGTCAAAACCGGGCAGCCCGGCGGAGTGGCTGGCCAGCTGGCTCACCCGAATATCTTCCTTGCCGTTGGCGGCAAACTCCGGCCAGTAGTCAGCCACGCGGGCATCCGGGTCGATGAGGCCGCGCGCCACACAGTCCGCGAAGCAGATCCCGGTCAGGCCCTTCGTTTGCGAGAAAATAAGCTGCACCGCGTTATCCGGGTAGGGCGTGCGTTCCTCGATAGGATCTTCAACGACGGCGCCATCGGCCACCCCGCCTCCGGTATTTGCACCGGCGGGCGGATTCCAGCCCCCGTAAATATTGACCACGGGTTCGCCGTGCCAGAGCACCGCGATTTGCCCGCCGCGATCTTGGTTGGTGGCGATGGAGGCGGCGAAAGCGTCTACCACTCGCGCAAATTCCGGGGCGTAGGAGCCGCGGATGGAATCGCGCGCCTGCGTGAATGTTGTCATGGATTCCTCCTAGAGTGCGCCGAGGGTATTGACTCGCCCTCGGCAAGGTCCATATACGGGTGCGCGCTGGCTAGCTGCTCACGCATCCGGGAAAAGTAATACTCCTGAAATTCCAGCGCTTCAATCCAGAGGCGTTGCGCGCTGCGGGTGGCGCAGCGGTAGTGGCGCTCGCGGCCCAGGCGCGCCAGGTATCCGTCAATAAAATCAAGTTGTTCCGGGAGCGGCATGGCGTCCATATTGTGATACAGCAGGGTGTCGTGGATGCGGTAGACGCTGAAACGATCCACGTTATCGCAGTCGCCAACCGAGCGCGCCAGCACGCTGGCTTCTTCCGGATATTCGCGATGGCCGGGGTATTCGGGGGAATCTTCCGGATATTCGCTGCGGCCATCGGTGTGCATGGCGATGCCCTGGCAGATCTCCGTGACCTCCGCTTCCGGCATGCCTAGACTTGCCAAAAACGGGCGGATGATGCGTGCGCCGGCGCGGCCGTGGTCTACCGGGCGGGCGGAATCAAATTTCCCGACGTCGTGCAGGAGGCAGGCAATTTCTAGGGTATGTACCGCCAAGCCTTCTGACATGGCAACTCCGCGCCCGATGGCCGCCACTCGTAAACAGTGTTCATAGCGGTAGCGGCGGGCGCGCGGGCTGGCCGGGGCGCCTTCCAGGTGCTCACGCAGGAACGCGAGGGCGGGGCGTAGGTACGGATTCGTTGTCACGTTTCTATTGTGGCACGGCACGCGGGCTCCCTTCCGTACTTAAGTGCTACGACGACGCCGCTTGCGCACCCGGCGCGCCAGCACCCGCGCCAGGTAAATCCCCACCGCGCCCAGTTCCCAGATGAGGGCTTTCGGGGTGGTGGAAGGAGCGAGGCTGGCTCCGCGCATGACGGGGGTGAAGCGGTATTTCACGGCGAAATACCGGGCCCGCGGCACGTGCTGCCAGGAGGTCACGATCACCGCGGCGATGGTGCCATCGGGGAGCAGCCCGGGAATCGGAGTGCGCCCGCGGAGCAGCGCGGCGCAGTCTCCCATATTCTCTTCGGTGGTGCGCGAGTGGCTTTCTACCAGGAGCGCGCTGCGGGGTACTGCGCGGGCGGCAAGCCAGGAGGCCATGACCTGGGCTTCGCTGGGCACGCCGGGTGAGGCCCGCCCACCCGAGCAGATGAGGGCGGGGTGTGCCCCGCGCGAGCGGGCATAGCGATATTCAGCCAGCGCCCGCGCCAGGCGGCGCTTCAAACTACCGCTGGGCACAAAACCCACGCGGGTGTGCACGATCCGGCCGCCCAGCACAATAATGACCGGAACGGCCGGATCGATGCCGGGCATGGCTTAGTCCTGATCCCGGTAAGCGCCCTGCCACACGGTAGCGAAGGGGGTATTGGCTTCCACGCGGGCCTTAATGCCGGCGGTCACCATATTCTTCGCGCGCTGCACGGCTTCGTGGATCTCCACGCCCTTGGCCAGTTCCGCGGTGATGGCGGCGGCCAGGGTGCAGCCGGCACCCGAAACGCGTTCCTCACCGATCTTCGGGGCGCGGTAGACGGTGGCTTTCTCCCCATCCCAGAGAACATCCACGGCATCCGGGCCGGGGAAATCAATCCCGCCCTTGACCACCACGTACGTGGGGCCGAGCTCACCGATGCGCTTGGCGGCTTCGATGAGATCCTCCTCAGTTTCCAGCGCATCCAAACCGGAGAGGGTGCGTGCCTCAAAATTATTCGGGGTGGTGACGGTGGCGAAGGGAAGAATCTTGGTGCGCAGCGCATTATCGGTATCCAGCGCCTGGCCGGGTTCCTGACCCTTGCAGATGAGAACCGGATCCACCACCACATTGTCCCAATCCTGGGAAGCGAGCCCGGCGCGTACCGCCTCAATAGTATCCGGGTGGCCGAGCATACCGACCTTGGCGGTGCGAATATTCTGGGAGCGCAGCGCCGCTTCCATCTGAGCGCTGATCACTTCCGGAGAGACGGGCACGAAGCGATGGTTCCAGTTATTCTTCGGATCGAAGGACACGATACACGTGAGCGTGCCCATGCCGTACACCCCGAGTTGCTGGAAGGTTTTTAAATCAACTTGGAATCCAGCACCGCCGGTAGCTTCCGATCCGGCGATGGTGTATGCAAAATACATTCCGCTCCTTTTCCTTACGGGTTCCCGGCACGGTGACGTTCACCTGATATTCCGCCCCGGCCCATCGGGGCGTGACCTGCCTTTCACCACTTCTATGCTAGCGAAGGGCTACGACATCTTTATGGGGCGTTTTATGCGCTGGACACCAAATCCGAGGGCGTTAGCCCAGCTCATTCAGCTAGCGTGGCAGCAGTTATTCTCCGTTTCGCCGGAAGGTATCCGGGTGGCGCCCGGTGCGCCCGGCTTCGAAACGATCCATATTGTCGATTTCTTCCGCTTCTTCTTTGAGGAGCATGTACTCCAAGCAGGCCAGGTTTTCAGCCAGGTGCGCGGTGGAGGATGCCCCGGGGAAAACGATTCTCCCGCGCGAGAGGTGCCAGAGCAACACCAGTTGGGCAACGGTGCATCCCTTAGCTGCCGCAAGCTCGGCAAGCACGGCGTCGTCGTTCACAGCGCCGCGCGCCAGCGGCGCCCACGCTTCCACGCGAATCCCGGCGGCGGTGCAGTACTGCGTGACTTCGGCGTTCTGGAAATAGGGGTGCGCTTCGATTTGGTTGACGGCGGGCTGGATATGCGCGGCGAAACGCAGCGCCTCAAGGTGGTGGCGCTCGAAATTGGAAACGCCGATCGCGCGAGCGCGCCCGTCTGCCACAAATTCCTCCATGACCTGGTACGCCTCCACGTAATCGCCGCTAAGCATCGGCCAGTGAATGAGGAACAGATCAACGTAATCAGTGCCGAGATCCGCGAGTGAGCGCGCGAAAGTTTCCCGCACCGCGCGCGGAGCGTGATGGGGATTATCGAGTTTCGTGACAAGGAAAATATCCTCACGATCCACGCCAGATTCCGCGATTGCCGTGCCCACCGCGGCTTCGTTGCCGTACATTTGCGCGGTGTCGATATGCCGATAACCCATGGCGAGCGCCTCGCGCACGGCCCGGCGCGCGGTGACGTTGTCCATGCGGTAGGTCCCGATGCCCAGTTGCGGGATCCAATGGCCGGAATTGAGGGGAAGAAGCGGGATTGTTGCCATGGTTCTATTCTTGCAGAAGGTACGACGGCGCAGCGGCACTCCGGCACTCCGGCACCCGGCCGGCTACTCTAACATTGTTAGAGTAGCTTTAGAGTAGCTCCGGGTGACCCCGAGAAAACGTTGCTATGGCGCGGATTTCTACTCTCACTCCCGATGTTAGAGTACGTTAGAGTAGATGTGAGAGTAGCTTTATAGCAGCTCCCAGGTGGCGCGAGGATCGCGCGGGGATTTACCATTCCAGCGGATCACGCCAGCATCGCGCAGCATATTGAGATGGCGGAGCACGGTGGGTCGGGCAAGCTCCACAAGTTCGGTGATCTGCCCGGTTCCCAGCGGCTGTTGGGCCAGGCGCAGGGCGTCCAGAATCGCGCGGCCGCTCGGTCCGATCTGCCGCATGATTTCTTCCGGGATAGCGTTGCTGGCGAGGAGGGTGAGGCGCACGGCCTCGGGCAATTGCGCGTACAGGGGTTCGGCCAGTCCGGCCCGGCGCGTCTCTTCGAAAATGCGCCGAATGCCTTCGCCCAGTTCCTGCGTAATGCCCATATCGAAGAAAACTCTGGCGATACGCGGATTTCGGGCATTGCGCCCAATTCTTTCCGGATGGGAAATATCTACGAGACCGGGAAAACGCCCGGGGCTGGTGAACTCTATCCGGTTGGGGAAAATCTCCACTCGAATGTGATCGCCGGCAATGCCGTAGGAACGGTGGACGACGGCGTTGACCAGGCCCTCAAGCCACGCCTCCCGTGGAATAATCGGCACGTTAGCAAAAATACCCGCATCCGTGAGCCGGCGATGCCCCGGCAAAAACTCTTCAATAATGCGGCTGGCATCTGCAATTTGCCGCGGAAGGGATCCGCCTACCCGAATGTCTTTCCCGGCTTCTACGTTTTGGAAACGCCCAGCACCGCGTTCGTTATCGGAATACTTGACCACCCGTACGTAGGCGTTCGGAAAAACCTGTTGCGGATTTTTTGCGAAGAGGAGATACCCAGCTACTCGCAGTTGGCCATCGCGATCAATGAGGTCGCGGGCGCGTAGCGCATTGGTTCCCGAAGACGAGCTGAGTAGGGCGCGGTACGCTTCCAGTTGTTCCCGGTCGAGATCATCCAGCTGACCGCCGGGAACGGGAGCTCCATCAAAGCCAACAAAGCCGCGATCCCACTCAAGTTCTTGACGTTGCCGGAAAGTGAGTTTGCGCGTTTCATCCCCGATCCGCTGGAAACAATCGCCCTTGTTAGTTTCGTTCATTCCACTGGTCTTCTGGCAGGCGAAGAAGCTCGTCCACGGCTTCATGAACCGGAAGAGTGAGAAGGCTTTCCACGCTACGCTGCAGCATGCATCTACTCTAACATTGTTAGAGTAGCTTTAGAGTAGCTCCGGGTGACCCCGAGAAAACGTTGCTATGGCGCGGATTTCTACTCTAACTCCGGATGTTAGAGTACGTTAGAGTAGATGTGAGAGTAGCTTGATAGCTACCGAGAAACCGCTCGGGCACCCGGGTGCTTCATTCCCGAGTCAGAGCGAATCAATGGCATTTTTGGCGGTGACCAGATCCGCGCCGGTACGTTCCCGGTAGGCTTTGATGGCCTCAACCTTGCGCCCGCTGGCGGCCAAAGCGCGTTCCTCAGCACTGACCCCGTAGTCTGCTGCGGCGTCGTCGCCCGAAACCGTTCCCAACTGCGCACGTAACTGCGCAATAACCGCGCGCAAGCGTTTGTTTTCTTTCTGCAAGCGTTCAATTTCCGCAGCCTGATCAAACCACTTACCCACGGTTCCTCCTCGAACGTGCCGCTTTCGCATTAACTGTACGTATTTATTATTCCATTGTGCCCCGATCGCGGCACCGCAGAAATGAGAGCTACCGTACAGCCGGCGAGATCGGGCCGTCGCTCGGGTAATCTTCACGGTATGAGCGCGGTTACCTATCGTTTTCAGGGTTACACAGTCATCGAGCACCGCATCCAGGTGCCCCTTGATTACTTTGGTGCGTTCACCGAGCTGCCCCCGAATGAAGAAATTGCCCACGTTCCCGCCACCATCACGATTTTCGCGCGGGAAATCGTGCGGGCCGGCCGCGAAGATGCACCGCGTTTGGTGTACCTGGAAGGTGGGCCGGGCCACGCGGCACCGCGCCCCGCTGGTTTGAGTGGCTGGCAGGACCTGCTGCTCAACCATTACCGCCTCGTGCTGCTAGATGAACGCGGCACCGG
This sequence comes from Actinotignum sp. usb-actsch-213, assembly GCF_059085665.1. Lineage (NCBI taxonomy): Bacteria > Bacillati > Actinomycetota > Actinomycetes > Actinomycetales > Actinomycetaceae > Actinotignum > Actinotignum sp. usb-actsch-213. Next base: position 22,353 of record NZ_JBHNSQ010000027.1, on the reverse strand, counting down.
AAATTCCTACCCGCTTGATTCGCTCACCATCACCGCGGCCGGCAGCCCCGCCGCTCAGGCCGCGCTGCTGTCCTGTTTCCGCCAGGATTCTATTGTGAACGACGCCGAACACCTGCGCCGCCACCTCCAAGGCGAGGAACCGTGGAGCGTGCTGGGGCAAAGTTTCGGAGGTTTCGCCGCGGTTTCGTACCTATCCCACGCGCCCGCAGGGTTGCGCGAGGTCATGATTACCGGAGGGCTGCCCAGCCTGGATGAGGGACCGCAGGCCGTGTACCGGCAGACGTTCCCGCGCCTAGCTGCCCGGAACCGCGCCTATTTCGAGCGTTATCCCGATGATGAAGGTACCGCTTGGTATATCACCACCCACCTGGCGGACGTGGAAGAAATTTTACCCACCGGGGAGCGCCTCACCCCGGCGCGTTTCCGCCAGCTCGGCCAGCGCCTCGGCTTCACCTACGGATTCGAGCAGCTCCACTACCTGCTCGAGGACCCGGTGTGGTCCTTCCGCGGGCAACGCCGGCTGCGGCCCAGCTTCTTGCAGCGGGTGGGTGAAGCGGTTTCAGCCGCCCATGCCCCGCTCTATTTCGCGCTCCAAGAAGCGATTTACGCGCAATCGGGCACCGGGCCGCTGGCCTGGGCCGCGCACCGGATCCGCGGGGAATTCCCCGAATTTGCCATCCCCGCGCTCGCGATGGGTGGGGTGGGTGAAACGGATCTACGTAAGGAAGGCCGCGGTTTCCGGTTCTCCGGGGAAAGTGTGTTCCCCTGGCAGTTCGAGCAGGACCCGGCGCTCCTCCCGCTGCGCGGGGCCGCTAATGAGCTGGCCTTCCGTACGTCCTGGCATGATCTGTACCGCCCGGATGTGCTGGGGGGTAACCAGGTTCCGGTGGCCGCGTGGATTTTCCGTCAGGATATGTACGTGCCGGCCGAACTTTCGTTGGAAACGGCCGGGCGCATTCGGGGCCTCACCGCGCTGATCAGCGATGATTACCAGCATGATGCGCTGGGCCGCGATCCGCATACCGTGATCAGCGCGCTGCTTGACGCAGTGTACCGGGAGCCCTAGAAGCGGGATCGCTCAGCGGAGCGCGAGCGCTCAGCGGAGCGGGACCGCTACTCGGTAATCCCCACCCCGCCGGTTTCCCGATTCATCCGAATCGCAAAAGCGCGCGCTTCTTCCAGATCGATGCCGTCGAGGAGGTGGGCGCGCGCGGCGGCGTCGTCCTCAGCGCGCAAGCGCGGCAGCGAGCGTTTCGAGCCGTTCTTCCCCACGAAATCGCGGTAAAACTCGCGCAGGATATCCATATCCGCCTCGACGTCGCCGGAAAGATACAGGTGCTTCCACCACCCGTATGTTTTGGTGCGCGAATCGATGAAGCCGAGGGTGATGGGCAGGCGGCCGGCCAGGCCCATGCGGTAAAAACCGGATTTCCAGTATTCAACATCCCGCCGGGTGCCTTCCGGGGCGAGCGCCACGCAGAATTCTTCGCTGCGTTCGGCCTGGTCGAGCAGTGAGCCCACGATTCCGCTGGGATGGTTGCGATCCACGGAAATTCCGCCGACGGCGCGCACCACCGCCCCCAGAATTGGGGCCTGCACGAGCGAATTTTTGACCAGGAATTTCATGGAGCGCCCGTAGCTCCAAAACGCGACAATATCGTAGATGCCGTCCCAATTAGAGGAATGCGGGGCGCCGATGAGAATCGTTTTTGGCGCGAGGGGTTCGTGCTTGAAGGTCCAGCGGGAGCAGGCGCGGAAAATACGCGCGGCGGCGCTACGGAATGCCATGGGGGTCCTTTCGCGGAGGGTGGCGTCTGGCCGGTATTGTACCCGCTTCTTGCGCGGGGCTTTTAAGCACGACGGCGCAGCTGTGGCCCACGCGCAACCCGGTGGCGCAGGCTCGTCGGGCTGTACACCGCGCGCTGGGCGCGCCGGGCGCGCCGGCCACGCCGGCCACGACGGCCACGACGGCCACGCAACGCTGCCTTAGATAAAGAAGCGGAATTCGGGCGAACCGGGTTCGACCTTGTGAATATCAATCCCGGAGCGATCCATGCGATCCAGCAGGTCAGCGAGGTTTTCCGGGTGTTGGATATCGATGCCGACCAGCGCCGGTCCGGTTTCGCGGTTGGTTTTCTTCGTGTATTCGAAGTACACGATGTCTTCGTCGGCCACGAGCACGCGGTCAAGGAATTCCTTGAGCGCCCCGGGTTTCTGCGCGAAGGTCACGAGGAAGTAGTGGCGCAGTCCTTCGTAGACCATCGAGCGTTCCAAAATATCGGCGTAGCGGGAAACGTCGTTATTCCCGCCGGAAATCACCGCGATAAGCGGGCGGGGCGGGGTGGCGGTATCGGGCTTGTTCCCGAGTTCTCCCAGCTCCCCTAGCTCCCGCAGCCGCCCCACCGCGGCCGGGGCGAGCGCGCCGGAAGGTTCGGCAATAATTCCGTCCACCTGGTAGAGCTCAAGCATTTCGGTGCACAGCGCCCCTTCGGGAACGGTGATAAAGCCGTCCACCAGGTCGCGCGCCGCGGCATAGGTGAGGTCACCCACGCGGGCCACCGCGGTGCCATCCGCGAAATTATCAACGGATTCCAGGGTGACCGGCCCGCCGGCGGCCAGCGCTGCCTGCATGGAGGCGGCGCCGGTGGGTTCCACCCCGATGACGCGGGTGTTCGGGTGGGCGTCTTTCACCCAGATCGCGGTGCCGGCCAGCAGCCCGCCGCCACCCACCGGCACCAGGACCGCTTCGGGTTCCAGCCCGCTTTGCTCCACGCACTGCTCAAAAGCTTCTGCGATGACGGTGCCCTGCCCGGCGATAATCGGGGCGGCATCAAAAGGATGCACGAAGGTCGCGCCGTGCGCAGAGGCGTAAGTCAGGGCGGCGCCGGCTGCGGCGTCGAACGTAGGTCCGCCGATAATCTGTTCCACCCACGCGCCGCCGATATCGCGGATGCGTTCGCGTTTCTGGCGCGGGGTGGTGGCGGGCAGGAAAATTTTGCCGTGAATCCGCAGGTGGTTGCAGGCATAGGCCACGCCCTGCGCGTGGTTGCCGGCCGAAGCGCAGACCACTCCGGCGGCGCGTTCCTTCTCCCCGAGCGCGTGAATCGCGTTGTAGGCTCCGCGGACTTTATAGCTGCGCCCGACCTGCGTATCTTCGCGTTTGAGGTAAACGGGGCGGCCAAGGGCGGCGGAGAGGCGCTCGGATAGCTGCAGCGGGGTGCGGCGCACGGTGCCCGCGAGGGTGCGGGCGGCTGCGGCGATGAGCTCGGGTGAAGGTAATTCAGTCATTCTCCTATTGTGCCGGGATGCGGGTGTGATGGCGTGGCTGTTTCACCACGTGGGTGCGCGCGTCTACGATGGAATCATGATGGAACCCGGCCACGGCCCCGGCGTCGATGCGGACGCCGATTTCGAATTCGAGCGCAAATTCCTGGTGCGCGAGCTTCCCGATGACGTCGCTGAGCACGCCTCCACCCAGGTCATCATCCAGGCTTATACTTTCGCGCAGGACGGGTACGCGGTGCGGGTGCGGGTACGTTTCCCCGATGCGTTCGTGCCTTTTGATGAGTTCGACGACGCCGCCGACTTCCGCGGTGGTTACGAACGCCGTGCGCTCGCGCGGATGCTGGGGGCGGGATGCCAGGCCAGCGCCTCGGTGGCGGTGAAATCCCCGGTGGTGAGCGCGGAGCGGTACGAAAAAGAAATGGAAATTGATACCGATGTGGCCGTGCAGATTCTGCGGCGCTCGGTGGATCTGGTCCTCAAGAATCGTTTTTCCCTGTGGCTCGATGAGGACGGCTGGGAATTCGATGCTTTCGGCGGGCAAAACGCGGGGCTCATTATCGCGGAGGTGGAGCGGCGTGCGCCGGTGGTGGATCTAAAAATTCCCGATTTTTGCGCCACCGAGGTTTCAGACGATCTACGTTTCACCAATGACCATCTTTCCAAGGATCCGTGGATGCAATGGGGTGCGGCCTATATGGAGGAGCTAGATGCGCGCGGGCCGCATTTCTTGGATCTGCACGCGCCCCAGCAGCGCGAACGCGAGGGCGAAGAAGCCTGAGCGTGGGATGTTACTGAGGGAGATTCACTCACGTAGCTTGACGATTCACCCAGGGGATTTTGGTGGAATAAGGTGCTTCTGAGCGCTCCACAAGGCTCCAATGTACCGAGTTTAAATTAATCAATATTAAATGTGAGTAATGGCACGGTGTTTGGTGGCGCGATAATCGCAAGTATTGTTGCGCATGCGTTTAGACTTATACAAGTACTCACTTGTTGCTACATTGACAGACCGGTGCCACCGTTTCGGTGTGCACACCACGGCATGTGTATCACTCAACCTGATGTGAGCGGGTTGCTTGATCCTGCCGTTGAGGGGCGGCGTGCAAACGTCGCCCCTCTTTATTTTCCGCGGAGTGGTAGGGTTTCGCAAGCCTTCAAAGTTTCGGGCTCAGCGGTTGTGATTTTTCGTTGCTATACCAGGGGAAAGTCCGGGTAAGAGCAACCGTTTCTGCCTCGAAGGGTCATGCAGTCTCTTCAGAATCGTGAAATAACCAGAGTCCCCTCACGTAATATTTTTCCGCAGACGCGCGCCCCGACTTGTGGTTGTTACCGCGAGCTTATAGCGATCAGCCCGGGCAATAATGACGGATAGTTCGAATATCCGGCCTTGTGAATCAATGGAATGACGGAGAATTCTTAAGGCCGGGGAACCAGCTGGAACCCGGAGCTGCTTAGCTTGAACAGCGTTCAGCGTCGTCGCTTCATACACCTCATCTGCGCGTTCTGGAAGCGTTCCAGAATGGCGCGCAATCGCGGAATAAAGCGAATCTTCGAGCTCCTCCTCACTCAATTCTGGGCAGAGTTCCACCGGAATGTATGCGGTGGTGAGAAGTAGCGGCGTTTCATCGGCCAGCCGAACTCTTTCTATTTGCCAGACCGCGTTGCTCTCCTGTAATTCGAGCAGCTCGCTTACCCAGTTGGGCGCTTCCACTTGTTGGAAACTCACAACATGGGACGACGGCGTCTTACCGAAACCTGCCATCTCGGCAGAAAAATTGAGGGCGGTATCTAAACCGGGCCGGTCATTTCCTTTGGAAACGAAAGTCCCCTTACCGCGTTTACGGATAACCCGCCCAGATTTCACCAAACCCTCGAAACATTTACGTACGGTTGCTCGCGAAAGACCAAAGGACTCACACAAGGACTGTTCGGTGGGCAACGCTGTTCCTTCACTGAGGAATCCGGTGGCGATGAGCTGCACGATTCGTTCTTGTAATTGCCGGTACAGCGGGTGTTCGGACTCGGTATTCAAAGGCTGACTGGCGATGACATCGAGAGTGTTCATGGTCTCCTCGGTTTGTACGGTACAAAGCTAACATTACCGCGAATTTTGTAGACAGGTTGCATTTTCGGGGCTACCTTAAACCTAAAAGTATGGAACGTACCGGACAATGCAGTTCAATACGCGTTACTAATGAAAGGAAAATGATGATTCCCGCACGTAAAGCCGCTGATATGACTCCGGAGGAATTGGCACGCTACATTGATCAGTCAGTGCTCAAACCTGAATTCACCGATGATGACATTCGGAAGTACACCCAGGAAGGTATTGATTTTGGGTGCAAGACGATCTGTATTAATCCCGCGTCTCTCCCAATTGTGGCTCCCATGGTTGAGGGAACCAATACCGGCCTGTGTGTGGTGGCAGATTTCCCCTTCGGACTTGCCACAACTGAGGCGAAGGAAATGCTCACCGAGCACTATTGCTCGAAGTGGGATATTGAAGATCTCGATATTGTTGCTAATTACGGGTGGCTGCGCACAGGCCGTCTCGATGATGTTGTCAAGGATCTCGAACCGGTCGTAGCTGCCGCTCATAAGTGGAATACCAAGGTCAAGGTCATTATCGAAACGGACTCCCTCAACTTGGATCAGGTTGCGGAGGGGACGAAGGCGGCAATCCGCGCTGGAGCAGACTTCATTAAGACATCGACCGGGTTCTTCACCGGCGCTGAAAACAAGGGTGCGACGGTTGAGGTTGTGAAAACCATGATCGAGGCGGCTGACGGCAAGATTGCCGTGAAGGGCGCGGGATGCATTCGCACTCGTGAGCATTTCCTTGAACTCATTGATCTCGGTATTGACCGCATGGGCATTGGTTACCGCTCCACTCCGGTTGTTCTTGGCATTAACCCGCCAGCGGATAAATAGATGTGACGGGCCGAAAAGGGAAGAAAAGTGACTCACATAAGTACCACTCGTTTCCCTGAAGAATTCCTATGGGGAGGGGCCACGTCTGCCAGTCAGTTTGAGGGTGGGTGGAATGAGGATGGACGTGGCCCCTCAATCGGGGATCATCTGAGTGTAGGAAGTAGAACAACGAAGCGGGAGTTTTCCCTCTCGCTAGATCCGAATAAGCATTACCCGAGCCATCTTGCGGCTGACCATTACCATCATTGGCGTGAAGATATCGCGCTTCTTGCCGAGATGGGCTTCAATGTATACCGCTTTTCCATCAGCTGGACGCGTATATTCCCGCGGGGTGATGAAGATAGTCCTAATCCGGCAGGATTAGCTTTCTATCGCGCGTTGATTGACGAATGTCTCGCGAGTGGCATGATCCCGATGGTTACGATTACTCAGTACGAACCGCCGCTGTATTTAGCGCAAGAATACGGAGGCTGGTCGAACCGGAAAACCATCGATTTTTATCTGAAGTTCTGCGAAACAATCATGCGTGAGTTTCGCGGGAAAGTGCGGTATTGGATTCCATTTGTTGAGGTGAATCTGACCCTAACCGCTTTTGGTGAGGCGACCTCCGCGGGCATCCTACCGCCGGAAGGCCCCTTCCCGCGGGAAACGAATTCTCCTGAGCGCATCCAGGCCAGATACCAGGCTATGCACCATATTTTCGTTGCTAACGCGAAAGTGGTGAAGCTGGCGCGGGAGATTGACCCGGAGAACCATGTTGGGTGCATGCTTGCCGGCCCGGCGAGCTATCCCCTGACTTGCTCACCGGAAGATAATCTCGCGAATCTCCAGTCTCTCCAGCGTGACTGCTGGTTCTGTTCAGATGTGGCCGTACGCGGGGAGTACCCCGGTTATATGAAACGCCATATGGCTGAGGAGGGTATTTCCATCACTGTGGAGCCCGAGGACGCCGATCTTTTGCGCGCAGGAACGGTTGATTTTATTGGTTTCTCCTACTACTCCTCGAGCTGTATCAGTGCTGAAGGGCAGAGCGGGGTTGAGGGTAATAATCTTGCTGGCGTTCCCAATCCCTATCTCAAGAAAAGCGAATGGGGCTGGTTGGTTGATCCAATTGGGATCCGCATTGCCTGCAACCTGGTCTGGGATCGCTATCAGCTTCCAATGTACATCGTTGAAAACGGGCTCGGCGCCGTCGACGTTGTGACAGAAGATGGGCGAATCGAGGATGACTATCGCATTGATTACTTGCGCGCGCATATCGAGCAACTCAAAGAAGCGCTTGCCGATGGCGTGGACCTGCGCGGTTACATGACGTGGGGATGCGTTGATCTGATTGCTGAATCAACAGGACAGATGAGTAAACGGTACGGCTTTGTTCATGTGGATTTCGACGACGCAGGCCACGGGAGCGGGAAACGAACTCGGAAGAAGAGCTTTTTCTGGTACCGCGATGTGATCCGCAGCCGCGGAGAAAATATATAACACAAGAAAGGTGAGATGATGAGCAACGAAGCGATCATTGATCTGGCACAAAAAATAGAGGCAAAGAAGCCTAACGCTAATATTCCGGTTGGTTACGATGGTTTCATTGACCGTATTACCCATGTTGTTGACAAACGGCTTGGGCCGGATGATTACCAGCGTGTAGAGACGCTGACTGCTTACGGGCAGAAATTTATTGATGCTGCCGGGCTCAGTATGAATATCGAAATGGTGCCTGTTACCACGAAACTCGGGGGCGTGGCGACTATTCTTGCGAATTCACTGGCGACCTTGGGTAATCGGGTGACATATATGGGCGCGCTGGGCCTGGGTGGAGTCAATCCTGTTTTCCAGGATTTTGCGAATATGGCTGAGGAGGTTATTTCCTTCTCCGACCCCGGGGTTTCTGACGCACTGGAATTTACCGACGGCAAGGTGATTTCCAGCCAGCTGGAGCCGCTCAAGATGGTGAGCTGGGAGAACCTCCTTGAGGTAACCACGCTTGAGCGCCTGGTGGAGATTTTTGACCGCGCGGATATCGTAGCTTTTGCCGATTGGACCCTGCTGATTAATGTTGGCAGCATCTGGGATGGCATTGCTGACGAAGTTCTTCCGAAGATGACGAACCGCGAGCGGCGGATGATGTTCTTCGATCTTTCTGATCCGACTAAGCGCACAACGGAGGATGTCCTCAATGTTATGGCGACTATTCGCAAGTACGAGGAGTTCTTCGATACTACGCTCGGCCTCAACAAGAAGGAGGCTTATGAAGTGGCTAGCCGTTACGGTGCAGCGAAGGAGGACTTCGCGGATCTTCACGAGCTTGCGCGTTTCTTGCGGGAGAAGATTGGAATTAGCGAGATTGTTATTCACCCGGTGGATGGCGCGGTTCTCAGTAACGCTCACGAGGACGTTGCTGTTGATGGACCGTATTGTGCCGATCCAACGCTCACAACGGGCGGCGGGGATAATTTCAACTCGGGGTTCCTCACCGGGCGTTCGCTTGGTCTCACCAGTAAAGAATCGCTCCTTCTGGGTGTAGCGAACTCAGGCTTCTATGTTCGTGCGGGCCGGAGTCCTGCTTTCGATGAGCTCAGAGAATTCCTGGTGCAGTGGGCGCGGGGCGACATTGATTAATCATGGGCTACCGAAAGGAGGACAGCCATGAGTGAGAAAAAGACTTTCGATAAAATTATTGATGCCGTTGCGGCAATCTTTTTGCCCGTCATTAATCTGCTAACTGCAGCGGGTATTCTCAAGGGTATTTTGGCGATTTGCGTGGCGGCCGGGTGGTTGAGTGACGCCTCGGATACCTACCGGATTCTTGCTGCTATGGGCGACGCCGTTTTCTACTTCTTGCCGGTCCTGCTGGCATTTACGTCGGCTAAGAAGTTCGGCGCTAATCCGTATACGGCAGTGGTGATTGCGGGTGTGCTGCTGTACCCGGATCTGAACCAGACTTTGGAGTCCGGCACAACGATGTACTTCCTGGGGATCCCTGTCTTCAGCGCGATCTACCACTCCAGTGTTATCACGATTCTCATGACGGTTGGATTGCTGGCCTTTGTTGAGAAGGGTCTGGACAGGATTTTCCCAGAGGTGATTCGAGGATTCCTCACCCCGTTCATTTCGGTAATTCTGGTCGGGCTGGTCACGCTAATGGCGTTCGGGCCTATCGGCACGTTGATCAGTAATGGACTGGCTGCTGGATACGAGTTCCTATACGATCTTTCGCCGGCTGCGGCTGGTTTGGTTCTGGGTGCATGTTTCCAGCTTCTCGTTATTTTCGGTCTGCACTGGGGCATCATGCTGGTGTCGATGAATAATGTTGCTGCGCTGGGGCACGATACGGTTTTGGCCCTGTTCGGTCCCTCGATTTTCGCCCAGGCTGGCGCCGCGTTGGCGGTACTGGTGCGCTCGAAGAACGGAAAGACGCGTACGGTGTGTGCCTCCTCGGTGATTTCAGCATTGTTTGGAATTACCGAGCCGGCGTTGTTTGGTGTCAATCTTCCGCGAAAGACTCCCATGATTGCCGTCTGCCTTGGCGGTGGCGTGGGCGGCGCTATTGCAGGTATTTCGGGTGCGCAGGCTGGAGGTTTTGCGATTCCGTCGCTTGCTACACTGCCGGTGTTCTTCGGTAACGGGTTCGTTCTGTTCGTTATTTCCTGCTTGGTCGGGTTCCTCGTTGCATTCATCTGCACGCTGTTCTTGCGTTTCGAGGCTGACTTGAAGATCACAGAGGAAGAAGAGGTGAAGGCGACTAACTAAGCTATTTCCCCTTCCGTAGGCACTCTTTCACAGAGTGTTCGGAACAGTGGTTGTCATGTCTCCCGCGTGTGGCGGGGCTTGATCGGGTACTACCGGGCAGGCCCCGCCACAGTTGTTCTTCGCTACTGTATCGGCACGAAACTCTCACTCCCCTTGTCATAGCGGTACCGGGTATTTTCCCCGTTTTGAATGAGCTCGATGGCGGTGGCGATGGCTTCGCGCGGGACGATGAACCATTCGCTCGGGTCGTAGTTTTTGCCCTCGCTATCAATTTGTGAGAGGGATACTTTTACGTCCGCGAAGATCTGGTGGAGCAGGTGCTCCAGCTTCGCGGCATTCACATCGTAGGTTACGTACGTGTCCACGATTTCAACGGGTGCCATGAGGTAGGTGGGTGATTGTTCCGCGCCCGCAATGCGCTTTTCTACCGGTCCGCGTGAGAATCCGATCTTGTGGAGGTTACGCAGGCTGGAGATTTGCGGATCTGTAGAGAGTGACCGCAGCACATAGATCCACCCGGTTGGAGTTTCGTCCGGAGAAGCTTCGCTAGTAGTTTCACTAGATGCCTCAATATTTGCCGAGGGTTCAGCGTAGGCGAGATCGTAAGCCGCTTCTGCTGGTTGGGTGATGATCCGGCCGTCTTCTTCTCCCATGCGTCCTGCAAGGGATTGGCGGAAGAGATCAGATTCTGTTCCATTTTCGAAAATCACGCGCAGGCGCTGCCGGGTGCGGATTTCGCCGCCAGTAAGGTGTTTTTCGTCGTCTCCTTGGAAAACGACATATCCCATGACGCCGTTGAGCACGAAGTACAGGCCCTCACGAATCGCGTTGATGCCGGTATCTAGACTCTTATAAGGCTTCTGCTCCACGATCCCAGCCGATAGCTGCGCATGCTTGGCTTTGAAGAGCGGCTCAAACTTCTCAAACTCTTTCGCTTTCACGCGTTTGGCCACGTAGTCCGGTGTAGCGATGGTCCGCGGCGGCGCAGCGGGAAGTCGGGACACATCCGTGATTCCGTATCCGTCGTCCAGGAGGTTGAACTCGTCGGAAGCCAGAACATCATCAATGTTTTGCGGAGCTTCGTGCCGGGTGAGTAGCCCGAATTCGGTGTCTAAGTCCTTGAGCTTCTCAAGCTTTTCGGGATCGGCACGGATTCCCTCCAGGCGTGCTCCGAGCTTACGTTCTCCGATAGCGCGAGTGTGGGGGTCAGGTTCGCGCCCTTCTTTGGCTCGGAAGTCCACGATTTCCAGGAAGGCACGTTCTAGGCGGTCTTCGCTGGTGAAACGCCGCGGGGCCGGAGGCGCGTCAAGTAGCCCTTCGGTATCCGAGGCAAGGATCTTCGCGAATTCAGCTTCAAAATCGAAATCGGCCATTAGTTCTTGTCCCCCTGGGAAGCATCGGTACCCGCGGTACGTGCCGGTACCGGAATGTCTTCGGCGTGCTTGCCGCCGCTACGGACTGCCTCGGGTTCGCTCTGCTCAGCCCCAGCTTCAGCCGCTGCCTCGGCGGCGGCCTTCTCAGCATCCCGCTTTGCTTTTTCGCGCTGAAGCACGAGCAGGCCTTCGGCGTACATTTTCTCGGTTGGGTTTTCGCTGCGCACGTCTGGGCGGCGGCCATTGACCTTGACCCAGTCGGTGATTGCCGGCCACATTTCCATCGCTTCTTCCGGCTTCAGGGTGATGCGGGTAGCGGCGATGGCGTCTTGGATAATGCGCAGCACCGGGCTGGAGACCTGCTTGGACATCACTTCAAAAGCCTTCTGGAAGGGGTTGATCGATTCGATGAGGTCGATATTGATCTCATCGATATCCACAAACTTGTTCCCCGCCTCCACGAAGCGCCGGTCACCCACGGTCCGCACCTCACCGGCCTTGATTACCGAGGAGACCACCACATGCTGGCGAACTTGCTCCACTTCTTTCTCGGTCAGATCCGGGTAGGTTTCGCGAATGATCCGCGGGATAAGCACCTTGTTGATGACTTCGGGTTCGGCAGCTCCGGCCGCGGCCCGCGCCACCTGGTCATCTTGGAGAATAGTGGCTTTCAAATCATCAATATCGGTGGCGATGATCTGCTTTGCCCGCTTCGTAGAAGGCTCTACCAAGCCCTTCACTTCCAGGGTGCCCGGATCGGGAGCCTCATCGGTGTTGCGCTTGGCTCGGAAGTTGTAGTTCGGGGCAAGCACTTGCTCCATGAGCAGCGCCGCAGTGATGCCTTTCAGCACGTTATTGACGGTAAGTGTCACTTCGTTTTGGGTAGCATCCGGTTCGGCCAAAAGGTTGGTGAACTGGGCGTGGCTTTTCCCGGGGCTATCGCGGGTCACGCGCCCGATGATCTGGATGAGTTCGGTATGCGAAGCACGGTAACCAACCGTGAGGGCGTGCTCAGCGAAAGGCCAGTCGAAACCTTCCTTGGCCATCCCGAGCGCGATGATGATATCCGCGGCGTCGCGATTTTTGGCGGCCACATCGGTCAAATACACCAGGGTCTTAGCGCGCGCTTTTTCGTCACTATCGTCCACGAGATCCGCGACCCGCAGTACTTGCCCGTTATCGCGCCGGCGCACGAAGATCATGCACTCATCCCCGGGGAAACGTGGCTCGACCTGCGCGACTTCTTCGGGTGAAAGTACCTCGCCAATAATGTCGAGGATCTTCCCGACTTCTTCGTACTTATCCTTGGTGGATTCCCCGGAGTTGACGGAGGGGATATGCAGGATGGTTTTCTTGTCGAGATCGAGCACTTCCCCGATGGCATCGGTGTAACGGCCCTGGTAGAAGTGGTGCCCAATTCCCAGCGTTTTCAGATACTGGTAGCCGTTGAGCTGGTCGTAATAGTTGAAGGTGACGGGCGTGAATTTCGCTTCGTCTTTCGGGTCCAGCACGGGCACGGAGTCCCCGCGGAAGTAGGATCCGGTCATGGCGATGATATGGGCGTCGGACTGCTCCATAATGGCGTGCAGCACGGAGCCGAGCCGGTTGTTGTCCAGGTCTGCGGAGACGTGATGGAATTCGTCAATCGCGATCACGCAGCCGTTGAAGTCCTCGGGTTTGGCCTGTTCAAAGGCGAAACGCAGGGTGGCGTGCGTGCAGACGAGTGTGGCATCGGGCCCTTCCAGGAACCGGAGGAATGCCGCGACTTTCGATTCGTTACTGCCGGGTGTACACAGGTTGTTCGCGGGTTTAACGTCCCAATCCGCGAAGAAGCCGTAGGTGGTGAGGTCGGTGGGTGCGAAGGAAGCACCGATGGAGCGTTCCGGCACGGCCACGATCACCTTGCGCCGGCCCTGGTTGAAGAGCTTATCGAGCGCGATAAACATGAGCGCGCGCGACTTCCCGGATGCCGGCGGTGCTTTGATAAGCAGGTACTGGGAGGCGCGCTGTTCATAGGCACGAGCCTGCATTTCCCGCATCCCGAGCTCATCGGTGGCAACCGATTTCCCGGTTTGCGCATAGGTCACGTCCACAACGTTTTCGGTGGCCACGGCTACTTCCCTTCTGCTTCGATCATCTGCTGATACTTCGCGAACAGCACCGCGAGGCGTTCCTCATCGGATGCGAACGGGGTGCTCTTGTAAAGTCTATCGACCGCTTCGTCAATTTTTTCGTGTGCTTCGCGTAGGTTGCGTGGCATGTGGTCGGGGTCGTAGAGTTCCGCGAGTGTTTTTTCGCAGTGGTATTCGCGCACGTCGAGTACGCGTAGCGCGCGTTTTGTGAGTTCTTCTTTCGACGACGCCGATAACTCTGGCACGGGGAAGGTGTTATAGACCAGGGTATTCGAGTACCGGAAGTCGGTTTTCATTTTTCCGCCGACGGCGCGTAGCCAGGCCATGTGCATCTTCGAGGTCAGCAAAGCAAACAACCAGGGCTCCGCATCGTAGACCGCGAACGCAAGATTTGAAATAACACTGTCTGGCCCGAGGTACCCGATGGGTACATACTCACGCCGCTCGGAAGAGACGCTGGGCACGATAATTGAGTCCGTGGGCTTGTACCGGATCATCTGGAACCGCCAGGGTTCTGAAGCGTAACTACGTGTTGCTTTATCTGTACTTGCCTCTCGCATTGCCTTAACACGATCAAGACGGTGGGCGATCTCTGGAATCTTAACCGCATCAGAATAGTCATGTTCGGTAAGCCAGAGGCAGAAACGTTCTTTACCGTTGATAAATTCGTTCGCGCCGATGAAGCATTTAACCAAGGGAGAGATTTCGGGGTGTTTGGCGAGGAGCTCTTCAGCTTCTTCGGGTGCAAGAATCAAGTTCCCACCGTCGGTTGGCTGGCTTCCTTTTTTCATGATGGGAAGTTGGGGATCCAGTGCGCGATTCGTCGGTGAGACAACTGGAACGTTGGAATCTACCAAGTAAGAGTTAATGGTTTTTACCTCACGTTGCACGCCGTTGGTAAAAAGACATTTAGGGTCGGAGCTCCTGTTTCTAAGGCTGATAACAGCAACAGTTACGCCAGCATTGTGGGAGGCATTATTCGACCATGCGAACGAGGTGTAAGCGTAGCCAATTTCGATGCCTTCACTGAAAACGTAGGGATAGAGCATCGAGACCTGCTCTCCCTGAGTGATGGAATTCGTAGTCACGAAAGAGAGCTTGGCCTGGGTGCCGCGGATGTAATTGGCACCCTTGATAAACCACAGCGCGACGTAGTCTAATTCTTTCGGGTACTTTGACTCAGTGAAAACAAAGGTAAAATCTTCCTTTTGCTCGGGTGTAGATTTCTTTGAGCCAACATAGGGCGGATTTCCGATTAAATAAATTTCGTCGGTTCCGTTATTGGGGCACACCTCATTCCAGTCCAAGCGGGCGGCGTTGCCGTGTACGATGTGCCCGGTTTCCTTGAGGGGGATGAGGGGAATATCCAGGCCGAACTTGGCTTTGAACTCCTGGTTCATCTGGTGCTTGGCGATCCAGAGGGAAAGGATGGCCATCTCCACGGAGATGTCATCAATTTCGATGCCGTAGAAGTTCTCGATATTGATCACTGAGGAACCGAAGCCCAGAGTAGCTGCGCCGAGCTTTTCTTCTTCACCCATGCCGAGCAGGCCCCAACGGCCCGCCGACGACAGAGAATCGATGCGATCCAGGATGGCATGTTCGAGCTTGCGTAATTCCTTATATGCGATAACTAAAAAGTTACCGCTGCCGCTGGCCGGATCAAAAAGCTTAATTTTTGAGATGCGGGTAAGCAGCTTCTTGAGGCGGGGCACCGATTCACAGGCTTTGTCATATTCATGCCAGAGCTCATCCAGGAAGAGCGGTTTGATCGTTTTAAGAATATTGGGCACCGAAGTGTAGTGCTGGCCCAGGTTGGCGCGCTGGTCCTTATCAACAACCGCCTGGAACATGGAGCCGAAAATATCCGGATTGATTTCCGACCAATCCAGGGTGCCGAGCTCCAGTAGCGAATCGCGCGCGTGCTTGGTGAATTGGGGGACTGTCAAAGAGGCGGCGTCGTCGTTATTAATACGGAAAAGGCGACCGTTGACGTACGGGAAGTCCTGCAAGTAAACGGGTTTATCCGCGGGGCTGGGGGTGTCGAGCGCGTGGAAAAGTGCGGTGAGGAACGCGGCGGTATCGGAGCCGTCGCGCTGGGTGTGGGAGCCGACCGCGCTGGTGAACTGGCCTTTTGCGAAGATGCCGGTGTCCTCCGCGAAGAAGCAGAAGAGGAGGCGAGTGAAGAAGATATTGAGGCTGTGGGGAGATTTGTCCTCGTGGAAGAGGTTGGGGTTGGCGGCGAGGAGTTCGTCGTACACCTTGCTCATGTGTTCGGCAGCGCGGCGATCCGCGTGGGTATCCGAGGAGAAGTGCTGTTTCTCCATATTCGCCCAGGGGAGGAAGAAGGTGAAATCGTCTGCCAGTTTGGCGAGGGGGATGCTGAGGGAATCACCGGTTTTGGTGTCGATTGCGGCAAGAGCTTCGTAATTCGTGGCGATGACGAAGCGGGTATTGAAGCGCAGCGCAGTATCGCTCTCTTTCATTTCCAGGGCCGCGGACGTGAGGTTATCGCTGGTTTCGGCCAGGTAGATTTTGTTTTTCCACACGATATCGCGCTCCGGGTTTGCCGCGACGTTGAGCGAGCTAGCGGTGGTGGAACGCAGGCGCGTGACGCTGGATTTGGAGATGCCGTAGGCGAGGAGGAGGTCGAAGAAGAAGTCACGGGTGAAAGGCGCGCGGGAGGTGAGTTTCTTGACGTGCTCCTCAATACTCTGGAGAGTGACGGCCACGGCGGCTCCTTTCGCGGACGGGCCCGGGCGCGGCGCGAGTGCTGCTGCGGCTCGGGCGATACGTTCCTATCTTAGAGGGGGCTTGCGACAAAGATTTTGCGCTACCGTGCAGGATCACCTCTTCATGATGTCCGGCGTTGGGTGGGATTGTTAGGCAAGGCTAGGCGGCGCAATGGGGTAACCCATCTCGATTACGGATCTTTTGCTGATGGACATGAAAGACGATTCGATGAGATCTTCGATTTTCGCTCTCCAGCTGCTTCCCGGAGAGACGGTAGTGAGGACGCAGGAGATGATTTCAAGTATGCCGTACAAGTGCTTACTTTCTTTGACTGGCAACCCCGACAGTTTTGGATTCGTACGAAATGCTGCGGTAGATACCGGTAAAAAGTGCTGATTCCATAGCCTGCCGTGATGGGCACATGAGTTGCGAGCGATAGTAATTTGTTGCAACCAGCGGGCGAAAGGATGTCTCTTGAGTGCGCTATTCTTCTGGGTCTTAGTCAAGATAGTCACATCAATCGTGAGGCCAAGGCTATCTGCTATATCCCACTGTATTGCAGTCGGCAGTCCGCTGTAGAAAATGGAAATATCGGAAAAATCCAGGACTTCTAGGGCAATCCAGATCGGCGCGGGGCCCTCGTGGTTCGCATACCAGTGGCGGATTGACTCATTCCTACTTTTAGCGCGTTCAATGCGCCTACCCACTCTCTCTAACCACTGTTCCATGTTGAATGAGCTTCGAAATGTTGCTGGATCAAGATAGGCGAGTGGTGATATAGCGCCCACGCACGCGGCGATCCGGGCTCTCAGTGCGACCTCCAGTCGCTCAATGCCATCAAATGTCAGGCACCGTAGCTTACGGTCAAACTCGTAAAGCTGAGCAACGTCATGGAATGTTGTATCCGGAATAAAATCATCGCGACGTTGCCTGGATTCATCTGATGGTTTGCGATAGGGGTACCAGTAGCCACTGAGGCGATAATAACCGACGTGCGTGAGCCAAGTAGTAGCTTCATTTTGGTCAAGGTACATCCCGCGGGCACGGAGAATCTCAAGCTGCTCACTGACAGTTGTGAAAACTTTTTCCGCCATGCTCACACCTAGGTGGAAAGAGGATCAGCCCACACCAAGAAAACTTGGGCAGGCTGAACTATTGCTTTGATCGTATGCGCAACCTGGATTAGAAACAAGTGGGTCATGTCACGTTGCTCTATTGTTGAGGGATTGTGGCTGTTGCCCGCTGCTCATCTCACGGATTGCTTGGGCGATGACTGCGGGATCTTCGTCGTAATCGCCCATCGCATAGGAATCGGCCATGAGGGCATCGAGAGCTTCACGAGTTTGTTTCCGCTGCTTTTCGCGATACTTCAGAACATCGGAGAGCATGAGGCGGCGATGGGTGGTAATTTTCCGGAAAGGTATCGCGCCTTCCTCACATAGCTTCACCACGGTTGGGCGAGTCATATTCAAAAGATCGGCAGCTTCCTGAGTGGAAATTTCCCTATCCCCATCCGGTTCCTCCTGCACGGCCATCAAAATCTGCGTGCGTAGCAGGGGTGGGATCTCGATAGTGATGCCGTCAAAGGTCAATCCAACCCTGCGCGACTTAGCGAGAAGCCGGCGGATGCGATCCATGATCTCCCGATCAATCTGCGCGGTTTTGTCGTCATGTGTAATCGTCATGTCACACCTCCTTTTCGTTTCTTTCGTTTCTAGTGTAGCGGGCCTCGCGAGGGGAGAGAAGAGTGTATTCCTGCGAGGCTCTACTCGGGTCTCGCCTAGAGAGGGAACCTAGCATCGTTCCCGCGGAACCCGCATCGCGCCCGCCTTGGCCGAGCCGCTACGATAGGGCACATGGCTCAAGTTCCGGTGTCCGCTATTCATCCTGTTGCCCCTGACCACCTGGGCGCCGTCGCCCTTTTTAGTGCGCCCATTGACGTGCGCGCGGCGCTGGAACGCGTGGAAGTGGACGGCCAGGCCCTTGATGTCCATCTGGATGAGCTCCCCGGCGGGCAGGTATTCAATTTCCTGGCCAGTGGCGTAACTGTGTTGCTCACGCCCGTCTCCGGGCCGGCCGCGCTGGAAGGCGCCACCCCGCCGCACGCCTTCCATGTGATGATGACGTTCTTCTCCGATATGGCGCGCTCCGGGGAGGACATGCCCGACCCGGTGAGCGACGAGTTCGCGGCGCGGCGTCGTACCTCCATGCACACGCTGCACCGGGTGTACACGGCAGTAATCCGTTCCCTCATGGGCGAGGAAGCCGCGGTGGGCGTGGCGCGCCCCGAGCTGGGCATCATCTACCCCGCCGATGTGGTGACCAGTTATCGGATCGACGCCGCAGACCCGTTCCTGCTGTGGATTTACGTGCCCATGCACGCCGGCGAGGTGGTGTCCGGGCGAACCGTGGGGCTGCCGCTATTCGGGCACCTCGACCTTGAGGTGAAAGACAGCCACCGCCCGCGCGAAGCCGTGTACGAACTGCTCGCGAACACCGCCGGATATATTATTTCCGACGGCGCAACCCTCATGCCGGGGCAAACTCTAGGCACTGCCGCTGATGAGTCCATCGCCATCGCCCAGGGTCGCGACGGCGACACCCCCACGCTGCGGTTGCTTTACTAGATGGGAAAACAAAAGGAGGGGTACTGCAGCCCCTCCTTTCATGAGCCCCAACCTTCTTAGTGCCAGTCAAGTGAAGGCAACGGGGGCCGCTTCCAGGTGGTTGGTAGGCGGAACTCCACCTTCCACTGACCCTTCTCGGGGCCCTTTAAGGGGTGAACCAACCAGTAGTCTTTGGCCGAGTAGCCTTTTTCGACACCCAGTTTCGTAACCATTCCCAACTCTTCACCGGGGAGGAAAAATGGATCCTCTTGTGTACTCCAAAGGTACTCTTCGTCGTCATCCCACTCGTTTTTAGGTGGGATCCCCCTGTACCCGCTGACCTCTCCAGAGCCTTCGTCGAGGTAGAGCTGCGAAATACACCCGTCGAGTTTTTCGTAAGGATTTTTCCCCACGAAAGTAAAGGAGAACGTTGCGTCCCAGCCAGACGGCTTATTCTCGTAGTCGAGAATATCCTCGGGGGAGACGTCGAGTCGCCACCATGAGTCTCTGACGTTGATGGTATTCGGATAGAGAGAAATTGCATGCATCATGGCGGAAACGATCACGGACATGCTCACACCGGTTTCCTCGGCAAAGACTCCGTCGCGCGGAGGGAAATCGGCCTCGAACGTGGACTGCGGAGTTTCTAGGGTAATGACATCATTCTTTGTGTCAAAAGTGAGACGAATCGCGTCCACGGGCCACACCTTTCTTAGTAAATCCAATCCCCGCTCATCGTGAAGATGAAATCGTCACCGGGATACTTGCTGAGCTTGACGCAGCCGATAATGAACTCCACCAGCGCCCAAATGCCGATAGTGAGCCAGTTAAACAGAATCATGCAGACTCCGATACCTACCTGCCCGCGCAGGAAACGGTGCACGCCGAAGCCGCCCAAGAAGAAAGCAAGGAGCACGTAAACGATCTTATTGACCGTGCGGAATTGCGGCTCTTGGTAGTAATAGGCAGGTGGTGGTGTGGGGTAGGTGTTCTGCTCTGGTGCCCACTGGTTGCTGGGCTGCGGATACGGTTCGAAAGCGCTCATTGATCCATTCTCTCCTTGCGCTCGATATGTAACGAGCATCTACCGAAAAGTATAGCTGGCGGGCCTGTGAGCTGGACGGGAGTTTAAGGGTCCGAGGGGAGGTTCTGCAATGAAGGCGGGTGCAGAATTAGGGTTTCTGCTTCTTGAGCGTGTTAATGAACGTAGAAAAGATGCCCATAAATAGCCTTCCTAGTTACGGAAATCCAATGATAAGTAGTAATTATTGCGGGGATACCATCCCGTAAAAGTGATAATGAAAACCTCGCAAAAGTGATAACGCGAATGATGTTCAGCCATTGGCGCTAACTTTCGTTAGCCTAGTCGAATAGGTAAAAGTCCCCTCACCAAGTTCCTTGGCGAGGGGAACTCATCACCCGAGAACCGGGTGCTGACTGTAGTAGCTCTGCAATGACTCCTTGGAAATGAGACGGTCTCCAAATTCTATGGGAGAAAGACCCTCCCGCATGTTCTTCCACGGGTCTTCGCTATGGGTACGAGCCGAAAGCTGATTGCCACTAAGCTGAGCGAGCCGGTCAACTACCTCGTTCACGATCCGGGCTTCAGCGGCCGTGATCGTGCTGTCAAGTTCGCCCTTGCGGATAATGAACTTTCCACGGTGTTGGTTGAAAAGCGCAGGGCTAACCGGGCCACCTCTCCAAGCCTGAAAATCTTCAGGGAAAAGAGGATATCCTCGCGTGGCGAGGCAGTGAGCTTGACTGTAAAAAGCGAGCTTCTGCATCTTCATGGTGGTCATATCCCCACAGCGCTGCAATATATATCCGGCTACATGTGTAATAGATGCCATTCGAGTGTCCCCCTTCCGTCTGAATCCTAGTTGAATTGGTCTTGGCTAGTTAGTATCTGTTATGTCCATATACTTCTTTGACAAGGAGTCCAGTATCTTTTTTGACAGGGAGTCTGGTGAGTTAATGGACATGGAGTCTCCCTGCTTTTTTGACAGGGAGTCCATGACCTTTTTTGACAATTTCTAGCCAGCTGGTGTTTATCCTCGCCGGGCCCGAGACGGGCGCGGGTGTGATAGGCGTTCGTTGACCTGGGGCGGGTTGCGATGCCAGGAACCAATCACGAAATTGATATTGATCTGGCCGCCGGCGGGGCGTTTACTCAAACGGATGGGCAGCGGGAAAGAGAAGAGCTCTTCACCGTCATGAATCGTGAAGAAACGGGCGTGGTCATCCTCGCCGATAACGCAACAGATCTGCCGGTTCTTGAAACGGGTACCCACGTAAAGCCGGTAGCCACCTACCCGTACGACTCCGTGATTGTTGATCCGTAGTTCTTCTGGGATATCCCACGAGATAGGCTGATTGGTGGGTAGTGTGGGCGTGGTGGGTTGTGGATCTTGCTCGAAGGATTCTAAGCCTGCGCCGGGCACTGTGGTAAAAGCGGCATCTTCTGCCACAGTGCCGTGTTTTACACGGTTGTTTTCTTCGAGTTTTCCTTCGAGGACTTCCACGTCGATGGGCTTGGTCGGAGCGCTAGCGTGGGGGAATATCTGCCATGCCTGGGCAGGAGTGATATGCATTTTCCCGCGTAGTAGTCCTTGATGGCGACGTTGGTTGTTATAGAAATCGCGATACTGGGCCAGGTAGGTGCGTAGTTCTTGGAGTGTTACAGGTTTGCGCCTGTCCAAGAACTTCGTGAGTGTTTGGTGGGAGCGTTCGTCTTTGCCTTGGGTTGTGGGGGCAAACCCGGCGCTTGCCCGCACTCCCAGACCGGCGAGCCAGATCTCGGTTTGGGATAGATACCCGCGATGGTAGGTAGCGAAAGCATGGCCGTTATCCGAGAGGATTTCCTGGGGTAGGCCGTAATTGTCAAACGCGGCTTGCAAGGCCGTCCTGGCATCATGCCCGTTTTCTGGTGTGGGGAAGGCTGCTGTGCCTACGTCAAGGCGTGTGGCATCGTCGATGATCTGGTAGATGGTGACCTGGGTGTGGTCGGTGTCGAAGAGTCGGTAGACCAGGCCGTCGATTTGCCATAACTCGCCAGCTTTATCGCGGGAAAATCGCCGCCAGGAAGATCGCGGGCGTTTTCTGGCGTTAGCGTCTACCAGTCCCTCGCTTGTGAGCCAGGTGGCGATAGTAGCACGTGCGGGAGGGTTGGTGATGCCGGCTTCGTCGATCAGGTAATAGTAGATTGACCAGGGTCCGCAGTCTCGTCCTTCCTCAGCCAGGCGGGTGCGGGTGTCGATGACGAGGGAGCGGATGTCTTGTCCGTAGCGGCGGTGGGGTGTTTTCGGTGCGGTGCTGTCGGGGAGTATGCCCGCGCGCCCGCGGGTAGTGATGCGTTTCTTGATGTTGAAATAGGTTTGCCGGGAAATACTGTTGTCTTTGCAGAACTGGGTGATCGTGATTCCGGCTTGTAGTGGGTCGAAATCAGCGATCTTTTTTCTTAACCGTGTTGGGATAGCCATCCCATGATTGTCGTTGGGAGCGGGCTTGTCTAAAAAGTCGGTAGACATGGTGTCCAAGAAGTCG